>NZ_BJXJ01000024.1 GCF_007990935.1 Vibrio sagamiensis NBRC 104589 | reverse complement strand
TGTTTTATCGTCATCTGACATGCCTTTCATCGCCCAATTCATTTGCTCTTCTTCCATGTACATCATGTCGAGCGCATCCTGAGCCCAGCTTTCTGTGTTTAGGCGAGTCAATTGACGCCAAGCCGTCACTTGTACTGCTGGAACTTGGCTCCACATGCTGTCGTTCAAGCAGCGCCAGTGGTTAATGTCTTTAGGGTCTTCGATCTCACTATGGCACTTATCACAAATCATGATAGCAGTATCAACTGTGACATTGCTGTGCGGTGGCACAGCGTAAGCCGTGAGTTGTGAATCTGATGCACACAGTTCACATTTTGAATCGCAGCGTGAAAGAAGAGTCGTTTCGATAGACATAAGAGCATACCTGAGTAATTTTGAATGGCGGTATTATCCACTTTATCTCGAGAAAAAAAAGGGGGGAAGTCATTAATGACTCAATTCTGAGCAAATAGAACAGAGAAGTGTAGGGTAGTGAAGCAATGTGTGAGGAAAAAATAAACAATAAAAAAAGGCTCTGAAAAACAGAGCCTTAAATTAATCGGAAGCTAACTTTAATTGATGTCTGTATTTATCGTGTTATCTAACAAATCATCATCATTTTTCACATTAAAGTTACCGTCTTTGTTGCCTTTTGAAAGAGTAAACTTAACTATTTCGGAAGCCATTTCTTGATGTGCAGCCAGATCTTTTTCAGAAGTAAAATCTGGCGCTATAACTGTTGAATGTTTAGCATGTTTGAAATAGGAAGCTAACTTTGTTTTACCCTGTGTTCCAAGCATTGTGTTGGATAACTGCAATTTGGCAAGAAGCGGTTGTCCCCCAGCTGTAGGCATCGTTTTCACAGTGTTGGGAATGGTAGTATCTTGATTTGACTGAATAGCAAATACAGGAGCATCCTTATCGACTAAAGAAGCTACGTTGTATGGGTCAACGGGCTCAAGCACGGTCTGGGCTGCGAATGCAAACATATTGAGTGTGTAATCAATCATTTGCTTGTTCTGCTCAGATTTATTGTAAAAATCGTCAAAGCACTTAATATCAGAGATCTGCTCATCGTTGGCACAGCTTTGCTGATAGTAAGCTCTGTATTCAGGCACACCATTGTAACTCACTGAATGTTTAATTTGACCGGAAAATGCTTGAGATTCCAGCAGGAATGGCGCGATAACAGCACCCGGATTCGCTAAGGTCGCACTGGTATAGTAGAAATCTTCGCCATTATTAACGTCTGCAGCGGCATAGGAACTGATGCCAGTAATGGCACCAATAGAGTGTCCCATCAGCGAGATGTTGCTTGTATCTATAGTACTAAACGCAGACAAGTCTTCAGGAGAATGTTGTACAGCATAAGCCAGACCAAGGCCATCAATAGCACCTTGACGGATATTATCTCGAGCAACTGGCAAGTATTCCAAATTCATAAAGGGTGTTGGGTTACTTGGGGTAGTCACTACTTCTTTGGATAGAGCTCGTTGACCATGCAAAGGTTGATCGATAGCGATAAGTGCATATGGTTTGTCATAGTTTGGATTCTGGATGGCAGATGAAATATGCTCCAAAGCAAACAGGTAAGAAGTCTCTTTAATACCAGTAATACCATGTTGATATTGTAGAAGAGGAAGGTTATCGTTGAAGTCCTCTCCATTATTTCCTTCATCTACTTCAGGAACAAACATAAGGAATGGTACGTCTTGTACAGAGCGAATTTGTGGTAATGTACTGTACTTAGTTAAAATACGCTCGGGATCCAATTGTTCGCCATTTGTAAGGAGTAACTTAGCACCAAATAGCTTAGCCTGATTTGCAGGGTTGGCTAACTGCAACGGAAGGTTTTCAGGAGAAAAGCCCAATTTTACAAGTTGCGCGACCAAATGAGCTTGGTCTTGCTTAGAGCCAGACGACAGCACTGAAAGTATCTTTAAGACACTTGGCATGGCACTACGCCAAGGTTGTGTCTTCCATTGGTCGTTTTCTAAATTATTACTCAGAAAGTAAGGAAGCTTTACCGTTCCACGATAAACAGTAATCCCTTTTAATTTAGTAAATGCTTTTGCCACAAGATAGAGATTTTTCATTTGTTCTGCTACGGCTAAGCCTTCTTCTGCATTGGGAAAAAGGCTAAGAAATAGTTGATCAGAAAGTAACGCTTCACCAAAATCAATCTGAGTAACATTTTCAAATGTATAAAGCTCTTTGAGTTGTTCGGCAGGGATGTTATTTGGGTTAGCAGTATGACCCGGTTCCCAAGTTTTACTTGGATCGGCTTTACTCATTTCCTGCGCCACAGCTTTTATTGATTGACCAACAGATGCGGTGGTAAACATTGAAGAGTAAATAATGTCATCCGTTTCGACACTATTAGCTCCAAATGTACTCTCGATCAACCAAACCATTTTTTGTGGTGCACTGAGGTCTCCACCTTGTGGCTTGGCAGATTTCAGCATTGCGTAAGATGGGGAAGTGCCTAGTTGTTTGCCGTTGCTGTCTTTAATGCTTTGTTTTAGGGCATAGATATAAGTTGCATTTGGCTCTAAACCTGTAAGTGGAAGTACTTTGATATTTTTAAGATCACCGGACACAGCAATAAAGTCTGCTCCAGGGGTCAAAGGCTTATAATCTATAATTTTTTGTGACTGTGGATCGATGATAACTTTAGCAACCAAAATACCGCCAGTCAGGTTTTGACTAAAACCTGACTCATCAAGGTCATTGAACAGAGTTACGCCTTGCTTAAAGTTTAGGTCGATAGAAAATGGCATGACGGTACTCCAGCCATCCGCTTCACCCATCGCGACTGATGGGTTATTTAATCCCGTTGGTTCGCCAGGAGAAACAGGGATGTTTAAAGTATGATCCGTTGGGTCTAGAAGCAAAGATGATGGCACTGGAACGTTCGCGTTTGTACCTGATAATACAAAGTCGATAGAACCGTCACGGCCAAGAAGATCTTGGATGCTATCTTCAAATTGTGGGGTATCAGAAGTGCCTGAGCTTGAACTGTTATCACCACACCCTGCTAATAATACAGCAGCACAAAGTAAAGATATTTTAAATTTATGATTCATTCTGGTTTACTCCGATAATACCGTTATTTGAAGGTGTAGTTCATTTGAATTGCACTAATGTATGCAACACCTTTGGAGTCAAAACTGATCTCTTTATTGATGTTGTTCGTTTCTTTGAATGAGCCAGACTTACTTTTAACCAATGCAAATCCAGCGTCTAAAGACAGGTTTTCCTGTACTTTATAAGTAAAGCCTGCGGTGTACCACATACGGTCACTGTCAGGGATGCTAAGCGTTGCTTCGCCTGCTTGTTCGTCATAGGCAATACCGGCTCTTAGGGTCCAATCTTGGTTAAGAGTGTAAGCACCACCGACTGAATAACGGTTATTACCTTTGTAATGCTCTGGCTTTTGAAAACAAACACCGCCTACACAATCACTGCTGGTTGCTTTTAGCTCAGTGAACTCACTCCAGTCAGTATGTTGCCAGCCATAGTGGACTGCCCATTGGTCATTCAATTGGTGGAAACCAGAAAGTTCAATAATGGCAGGCAAGGAGATTTTAAGGCGACCTTTTACCTTTTGTGGATTCGAAAGGCCAGAATCGTAGCTATTAAATTCACCATCATCAAAATCAAGATCGATTTTAGAACGGTAGCCAAAACCAAAACGATGATTTTCATTTAACTCAAATAGTGCTCCTACGTTCCAACCAAATGCGACGGTATCACCATCCATGCTAATAAGCTTTTTCGATTTTTGAGCATCACCGGATGCTGAAGTCAGATTACCTTGGTGGCGAGTAAGTTCAGCTTGAGCATAAACAAGGTTTACACCTCCACCAATGCTAAATTGTTCATTAATTCGGTAAGCGACATTAGGATTAAAATTTACAGATACAAGGGAGGTGTCGCCTGCTAAATCTCCAGCGGAAATATCATCAGGGTAATCGGTTGCTACACCATAGTTGGTAAACATACCAAAGCCCCAAGCCCACTGATCATTAATTGGACTGATATAATAAGCAGCAGGAACAAACTGCATCGGTGCGACATCTTTTGAGTGCTCATTATTTGTAACGTCGTAGACATCAATTTCAGGGTCAACGATAGAAAAAGCACCAGAAAGTTGAGCTTCTTTAAAACGTGTCATGGCTGCTGGATTACGAGCTAATACACTTGCATTGTCAGCTACGGCACCTTCACCAGAAAATGCTCTGCCAAGGCCCGATGCTGAATGTTCATTAACTTGAAAACCCGCAGAATGGGCATTAAACGCCATCAATATAGATACTGATAGCAGAGAGCAGCGCTTTTTATTCATTCTTTCCTTCCTAAAGGTCGTATATACGGTTTAAGCCTAAATTTAAAATGAGCATGCTCAAAAATTAGGCTGTGTATCTGAAGCTATTAATTCATTGTTGGTTTTATATGTGCCAAGTTCTAAACGTAATAGCCAAAAATTAACATCTCATTTACTTCACAGTAACCTTTTTTCGTCATCCCTGTCAAAGATGGTAAGATATTCAAGTAGTAAAAATGATGCATAAATCAAAATAAAAAATTCAGTGGTGCATTATGCCGAGATAATTCTCTCAAATGGTATTACCAGATTGAATCTTTGATAAATATTAATCATAATTTGTTTGATTATTGAGCAGTTGATTCTATTTGCGTACGTTATCCTTGTGCGCATAAAGAAAAACCAAAATAATTTCAGAAAGGCAAAATCTGTAGATTAATCTCTAACCATGATGTGATCAGTATCAAAGTCATATAGGTCATGCATTGAAGTTGACGTCATTTTTGATTGATTAAAGTGCAATTTTTAAACAATGTACGTTACGATCAAAAATTTAAAATAGGCTGTTTAACTCATTCAATGAATTGAGTCTTAATTAAAGTGATTGCTGAACTTGTGTCGCTTAATGGTGTATCAGACCGAATTAGTCATGAGGATTAGTAAACAAAAACATAAGGAAGAAAAAATGAGTATTTGGACTGAAACGCTTTCTTTAGAGTTTCTCAATGCAACGTCAAAGAATACAATGATGGAGCATTTGCAAATTAAATACACTGAATTCACTTCTGATACAATTAGTGCAACAATGCCGGTCTGCCATTTTACCCATCAACCTTTCGGCTTGCTACATGGCGGCGCATCTGTTGTTCTTGCGGAAACACTTGGTTCACTAGCAGCAAATTGTTGTGTTAAAAAAGGTAATTACTGTGTTGGTTTAGATATTAATGCAAATCATATTCGCTCTGTTAAAAGTGGAATAGTGACTGGAAAGGCTAAACCGATTCATTTAGGCTCGACAACACAAGTTTGGCAAATCGATATTAAAGATGAAGCAGAACAATTAATATGTACTAGCCGTTTGACAGTTGCCGTTAAACGTCGAGTAGTTCAATAAGGTAAAATAATACAAAAATGGTGATTGATTTTTCAATAGGCAAGATTATTGCTACCCCTCATGAAGTCGTGATCAAATTGATGGGTCATAATATGGCAGTCCTGCAGGCTCAAGTTGATGCAGTACAGCTACTTGGAGGAGGGGCAAATGTCATTTTAGCTCATAGTTCTGAAGTTAAATGGTCAATAAAGCTAGATAATGAAACTCAATTACAAGAAATTGCAGCAGCCATAGGTATTGATATAGCTGGATAAATAACATACGAAGTATGGAAAAGTATTTTTAGCGGTGCATTTTAAAATTTGCACTTTTCGCCAAAAATGAGGAAACTCAAGAGATAGATTAACTAATGGGTATTTCCTCTTTATGACTAGCACACGATTACGTATTCAATTTGAGACTTTGTTTAAGAAGTTTGCAGGTCAAAATACCGAAGTACAATTGGATGATATTACTGACGTACTTTTTTGTACTCGTCGTAATGCCCGTATTGTACTTAACAAACTAGAGCAGGAAGGCTGGATTGAATGGCATCCCACTGCTGGACGAGGAAAACTCTCTAAGCTTATTTTTAAGCGCAGTCGTAATGATGTCAGTGAAAAGTTAGCCAGACATTATTTGAAAGAAGGGAAGATTGGCCAGGCACTTGAAGCATTAGATAATGATCCCACCAAACTTGCTCAAGTGATACAGGGGTACCTTGGTCTGCAACATCAGCAAGGTGAGCAAGTTGTTCGTTTACCATACTATCGTCCACTAACGATGCTGAACCCACAAAAATTAATGCGTCGTTCTGAACTGCATATTGCCCAACAAGTTTTCAGTGGTTTAACGAGGCTGGACGATGAAGAGCGCCTTAGACCAGACTTAGCTCATCATTGGGAAGCTTTATCAGATAAACATTGGCGTTTTTATCTTAGACGCGGTGTTCGATTCCATAATGGCCATCGCCTCACTACAGATTGCGTCGTTGCGAGCATTAAAGAATTGTGTGATTTTAATCTTTTTTCTCATATTGAAAGGGTGACTTCACCAGAGCCATGGGTTATTGACATCTTTTTATGCCGCCCTGATAAATATTTACCACAGTCAATGAGTGAACCCCAAGCAAAGATATTGCTTCCATTATCCTTACGTACAGAAGAATTTGACACAAAGCCTATCGGTACAGGGCCATTCCAAATTAAATTGAATGACGATAAACGTCTTATTTTAACCGCCTTTGACGGTTATTTTGGTCTTCGCCCACTTCTTGACCAAGTGGAAATATGGGTAATAGATGAAACTTATTCTTCCATTGTCTATCCTAGTTTATCTAAACCTCAAATGGACAAAAGATCGTCAGCAGAGGAAGTAGAACTCGATCCTGGCTGTACATTCTTACTTCTCAATAAGAGAGCGGGATTAGCCAAGGATCCTCGCTGGGCCGAGTTTTTAACACAAGTTTTAAACAGTTATCAAATCTATACACAATTACCTAAAGATAAAGTGGTGGAATTTGGTGTATTACCAGCCTTTGGTTTAAAACCTGGTTGGCTTGATCTTGTACCTGCATCAATAGGTATTCCACCACAATATGGTAAGCAGATATGTTTGGCATACCAAAAAAATCATCCAATGTACCCAAGTATTGCTCAAGCAATTAAGAATCAATTGCTGCCGTATGATATTGATGTGACATTTTTAACTTACGAGCATGAGCTACCTAATGTTGATGACATTGATATTTGGATCAAACCAATGGGAATCACTACGCACCGTAACGATGTATTTGCTGGTTGGCTGTTAGATTATAGTAATATTGAACAAGCCAGTACTAATAATGACTTTTTAAGTTGGCTTACACTCGTAGATGATTGGCGTTCTGGAAAATACAGCGATTTCCCAGCTCGAGAATTAGGCCGACAGTTGGTCAAAAGCTATCAAGTGATACCAATGTTCCATTGTTGGCTTGGCGTAAACAAAGATCACAGTGGCGCTTTACAAAATACAAAATGTAATGCTCTAGGGTGGTTTGATTTTAGTCGTGTGTGGGTTAAACCAGAAATAGAGAATCATGGCCAAACCAAATAAGAAACAACCCTCTAAAACAGTTACGATTTCTTGCTCTAAATGTAAAGCGTTGTTATTCAAGTATCGTAAAGGGGGCAAAGGAGCATTGGTTAAATGTTTTAAGGAGCGTATTACGCTAGACTTTACAAATACTGCTTGTTTTTGCCCTAACTGTAACCAAGAATTTGCTCGCGAAACTTTAATACGAGGTACACCTGCTTACAAAATCATTGGTGGTAAGGTAGTAATGAAATGACAATGAATGAGCGACATGAATATTGCATGGTTTTAAGTACCGTTGGTACGATAGAAAATCGTGATATGATCATTAAAAGCTTACTGGAAGAGCAATTGGCTGCATGCATTCAGGTTGTGTCAATCGAAAGCCATTATGTATGGAAAAGTAAAGTTTGTAGTGACCCTGAGTGGTTATTAATTATTAAAACCAGAAAAGATTTGTACGCATTAGTTGAAGATAAGATACAGAACTTGCACGAATATGAAATTGCTCAAATTGTACAAGTTCCTATTGTTGATGGTTTTAATCCATATTTAACATGGTTAAGTCAATCTACGTTGCATGGTCAATAAGAGTAATGATGCGATGGCACCAAGTGTGTCACATAGCATGTCTTTTTGTGCGTCCCAAATGTCACCTTGAGAGCCTAAAAAAGCGATACCATCATCACCACCAGCTAGTGCTGCATACCACCATTCTATAATTTCATAGCTTGCTGCAAGTGACATGATCGCAAATAAAGCGAATAGAGCTGATAACGCGATACTCGCTTTTTTTTGTTTGATCAAATATTCGGCAATAGGGTAGGCATACAAGCCTATTGAAAAATGTGCAACACGATCGAAATTGTTACGATCTGAACCAATCAATTGATTAAACCAATCAAAAGGAACGTCAGCAAAAGTATACTTAGCACCAATCGTATGTAGACAAAGCCAAATAAACATTAATACATAAGCGGTTCTACTGAACGAAAATCGTCTTGATATGGCCCAAATTATGGCAAGAATAGCAATGGCAGGAATGATCTCTGCTAGCCAGACAGAATATGAACTTGGTTCGACAACAGAAAATAAAAATATACAGGCATAAAGTAGTGTTAATAAACGTAATGTCGAGCTACTTTTCATAGGGTTGTATGTCCTTAAATGGTGCGTTAACCGCATTATGATTACATATAAATGAACGGTGTTCAATAAACCAGCCACTCTTTCATACACCAAATCAATATAGTGTAGGGGCCAATTAGAAATTCAACGAATAGTCTCTCCAATTCCGTGCTCAAATTAAAACTTTTACTTAATAAAATGTCATTTAGGTTTGCGTTCAAACATAGTCACTCATAGAATTTAACTATTATGCCTAAGTGACTTTAAGATGTTTTTCTTAATGACACTGCGCGGTTACTTTACTATATTTACACGATAAAGAAGCAAAGCCATGAAACTAGAAACTGTCGATTATCTTGCTGACGATGCGGCTCAAAAATTCGTCACCTCACTACGTGAAACAGGTTTTGGGGTTCTTAAGAACCACCCAATACCACAGGAATTAGTCGAATCTATTTATAACAACTGGTATGAATTCTTTTATTCTGATGAAAAAAATGATTTTCACTTCAATGCTGAAACACAGGATGGTTATTTTCCTCCATCGGTATCTGAGGTTGCGAAAGGTCATTCAGTAAAAGATATTAAAGAGTATTTTCATGTTTACCCTTGGGGACAAATTCCTGAGCAGCTTAAAACGGAAATACTTGAATATTATGAACGTGCTAACGCTTTTGCTCAAGAACTATTGGGCTGGGTAGAAACCTATGCACCTCAAGAAGTTCAAGAAAAGTTTTCAGTAGCGCTATCTGAAATGATAGAAAATAGTGATAAAACGTTACTGCGCGTTTTGCATTATCCACCGATGACTGGGGAAGAAGAGCCAGGTGCAATACGTGCTGCCGCTCATGAAGATATTAACTTACTCACCGTTTTACCTGCAGCCAACGAACCGGGTCTGCAAGTAAAGAGTCAAGAGGGTGACTGGTTAGACGTACCTTGTGATTTTGGTAGTTTGATCATTAACATTGGTGATATGTTACAAGAAGCCTCCGGTGGATATTTCCCGTCAACTACTCACCGAGTTATCAATCCTTCTGGTGGTCGTCAAGAAAAATCGCGTATCTCATTGCCACTTTTTTTACATCCAAAACCAGAAGTTGTTCTGTCTGAACGATACACTGCTGACAGTTATCTAATGGAAAGACTGAGAGAGCTTGGTGTAATTTAACTCGAAGTACATTGTTAATCATACTTTTAAGCATGTTGATTACAATAGATAGAAAAAGAGCCAACTGTTTAACACGGTTGGCTCTTTTTTAAGCTTCAGGATATTTTTCTTAATTTTGCTTAAATTGTGACTTTCTCATTCTATTCAATGCTGCCATAACATCGAGGGTACGCGGTTTGGCAAGATCACCTTGTTGAGGTAACGTTTTATGCCAATCATAAGATAACATACTTTCAATTTCTTTTGCCGGGTTCTGTGACCAACCAGGTTGTTGGGCTAATTGGAACCACAGCCAGCCGATAGTATTGACTTCATCTGCAGATTCAAGCTGTTCCAATGCACTCAAGTCTGTGAACTCTTTTCCGAAACGTAAAGAGGTTTTACCTTTTGCATTCACGCGGAATTTTCCATCGGTCAAAATAGCCATGAGAGCTTGTCGGCTCAGAGAACGAGGATGGAATGTGTGAAGATTATCTTCCGATTCATTATGACGTTGAGTAGGATGCTGCTCGATAACTTGACGTGCTTTTGCTGTGACATCTACGGCTTGGTAATCGTGCATTTGAATCACAGTGTCGGCGACGTCTAAATAGTCTCCCGAACCACCCATAACAATAAGGGTGGAGACATCCATTTCATCACGAATTTGTGCAATGCGGTCTACTAAAGGTGTAATGGGCTCATCACCTTTGGCAACGAGAGCTTGCATGCGCTCGTCACGAATCATAAAGTTGGTTGCTGAAGTATCTTCGTCGATAAGCAATGAAGAAGCACCAGCTTCAAGGGATTCTTGCAACCATGCAGCTTGAGACGTTGAGCCAGATGCATCTTGAGTTGAAAAATCCTCGGTATCTTTGCCCATTGGTAGATGATTAATATAGTTAGATAAATTTAGGTGATGAACGCAGCGGCCATCTTCAGCCCGTATCTTCATTGCATTTGAATCTGTCACAACATATTCACGTCCATCACCAGGGATATGATCATAAATAGAACGTTCGATAGCGTTGAGTAGGGTAGATTTTCCGTGAAAACCACCGCCGACAATAAGTGTAATACCTCGAGGAATCCCAAGCCCTGTTATGTAGCCTTTATTTGGTGCATGTAAGGTCACTTGTAAAGAATCAGGAGCTCTGAATGGTACCGCATCTTTCATTGGTAAATCACAGTTACCTGCAAGGCGTGGAAGGATACTACCATTTGCAACGAAAGCGACCAGATCATGTGCCATTAATTGATCACGAATAGCGGCTTGATCTTCGATTACTTTACAGTGTTCAACAAGAGCATCATGATCTAACTCCCTTGCTAAGGTGGCACGTCGAATAAACTTTGGTAAATAAAACGTAAGGATGTTATTGGCTTTTTTCCCTAGAACAGAGCGACCCTCGGCTGGTAAGTTAACCCTGAAACGTAGTTCAATCCCTTCTTCTGTAAAGAGAACTGCAGTATTATCTAAAACGGTCTGTCCATTAAGAGAAATAGAAACGGCATTTTCTTGTTTGGCGAATTGATCAAAGCTACGAGCAATAAAATCACGGGCGGCACGCTGGAATGAAAGAGACTCCTCTTTTATCCACTCAAGACCTGTGAGTGACCAAGCTCTTGTTGCACGTAACCGAGAAGCTGAAGCATAAGGATCACCTTGAATATGGTCAATGTGTAAGGTGAAATCACCAAAGTCATATTGACCTTTTATTTGCTGGTACGCACGATAGTTTTGCTTTTCGATTTTTTTGAGCGTCGCTGTCAACTGATCCATGAAAAATTGGCCTTATATTTAGAGCAGGGTGGCGATTATAGAAACCAAGAGTAGGTTAGTAAAGGAGAGATAACTCAGAAGCTAATGTTAATCCACCTTAGCCGTTCTGAGGCCGATGTTGAATATAGAGTATTTGTTCAAATTTATGGCAGGGCATGGGTTTTGCGTAGAAAGTACCTTGGGCAACTTTACAACCCTCTTTTACCAAAAACTGCACTTGTTCTTCAGATTCAACCCCATCTGTCATGACATTTAAATTAAGTTTTTTGGCGATATGAATGATAGAACGAACAATGGTTTGATCCTCACCCGAGTGGCTCATTTGTTGAATAAAGCTTTTGTCAATTTTGATGGTATTAAAAGGATAAGACTTTAGATAGTTAAATGAAGAATCACTCGTTCCAAAATTATCAAGTGATAATGTTACCCCAAGCCCGTGCAATGTTTTTAGTGTATTGCACATTACATTTGCATCTTCTTGAAGTGCTGATTCCGAGACTTCTAACTCAAGGCAATGCGGAGGTAAATGATAATCAGCAAGAAAGTGTTCCACTTTTTCTATAAAATGCCTGTTTCGTAGCTGATATTGAGAGATATTGATCGCGACCTTAAAGTCACCAACTTTATCAAACCATTGTTTCGCTTTTTCAATTACAACACGTAATGTAAAAGTACTTAATTCTTGAGTTAAACCATTTTGTTCGGCCATTTGCATCAATACATCATTTGATACATTACCTAAAACGGGGTGATGCCAACGAAGTAAGCTTTCCGCACCGATCCATTTTCCATTATCAAAACATACTTTAGGCTGGAAATAGACCATTAAATCTTCGTTGCGAATGGCTTCAAGTAAATAATTTTCTAATTGATTATGTTGATTGAGTACCTTTGTATTCTCTTCACTACAGTATCGATATGATTTACCTGACTCCTTACACAAGGTGACTGCGTGACAGGCACTTTGAAGTAATTGCTTGGCGTTCATTCCAATATTACCCTGAACAATGCCAGTATAAGTTTGCAGATGAACGGTTTGACCGTCGATGTTGTAGCCATCGGCCCGAACATCATCAATATGTTCAATGATACGATTAGCCACATCTTTTGGCTTTGGACCAGAAATGATAATAATCATGTCACTAGAACTGATACGTCCTGTTACGATGTGTTGTGATTCATCTGTAATTATTTTGTTCCGGAAGAGCTGTAAGACTTTATCTAAGCATTCAAAGCCATAATGAGCCTGAATAGTCCGTGCATTTGCGATACCAATATTAAGTACGGTCAGAGAGCTCATGTCATCATTACTGAGTTTAACTAAAGCATTTTCTAGGTGTTGCTCTGTTGCCCATGTGTTTAAAAAACCCGTACCTAAATCATGCGAGCTTTGGTAACTGATCTGTTTTTCTGCTTCTTTTCTGCGAATAATCTCTTGGGTGAGCGAGTAGCTTAATTTAGCAAGATCGGTGGTTCTTGCTGTCAATCTACTTCTTAATTGGTGGTTTAACCGTGCCATTTTATGTTGTTCAAATACTATTGCCAATTGTGATTCTATTGATTTTTTGAATGTGTAGAGTAATTGACGATAAGCTTTGTGATATTGATTTTCTTTGGAATCGAGTAAACATAGTGTGCCAAACGTTCTACCATTTGGCCAGTACAGAGGTAAACCAAAATAAAAAATCATTCCCAGTTTGTTACCAGGTGAATATGGCAGTTTTTTATTAGCCATCAAAAGCTCTTGTTTATTATGAATCACTTGCTCACAGTAAAAACCTTGCTCTTGATATCCTTTATCTCCAACTTGGAAAGGGTTGCCAATTATCCGGCTGGATGTATTGACTTCAATATGTTCTGGATAAATTCGCATGATAAGTGTGGTGGGGACATTGATCGTCTTAGCTAATAGATCGACAATACTTTGCCAATTTTTTTCTACCGTCTCTGGGATGTTGTAATTCAAGGTATGAAATGTGCTCATGTCGGTCATCCATCTCCCAATTTGCTTCCTATGAATACTAAGCATCTAAATTGTGATCTTTGCCACATCTTCAGTTTATGTTCAGAAAGATATAAATAAAATAAAATACACCTTGAAAAATCATCAAGGTGTATTTTAAGCGAACATTATCTCAGCAGTGAGACACAAAACTAAGGCTAATCAGCGTTGTTATTGTATGACAATACTAGGGGTTGAGTTTTTTAAGTATTTCTAAATCAATACCCTGTGAATAATCGATATCATCAAAATTGAATCCATTTTGTTTCATAAACTCATTTTTGAACCCAGAGTAATCACCTAATTCCATGAAATTATTAGCGTTCATTTTGTTCAGACATTCTTGTACTTCTTTCTGTACTTGTGGATCTAGCTCCCAATCGTCAAGTCTAACCAAACGTTCACCATCGACTAATACTGTATCCTGATTGTAAAGTTTTGTTGTAAAGAGACGCTGCATTTGCTGTATACAGTCTTCGTGAGTGCCCTTACTTTTCATTACTTGATACAAAGCAATAAGGTAGGGGGTCAACGTAGGGATAAATACGCTTGCTTTAGTCACTAAAGCTTTACATACAGTTGCGTAGGCTCCACCATTGAAGTTCGCTAATTTCAGGTTAAGGGAATGACTGGTTTGATGTAAGTCGACTTTAGCTCGGCCAAGAGTACCATTTAAATATATTGGATAAGTGATCTCTGGCCCAACATAAGAAAAAGCAATGGTCTTACACCCGTCAGCTAACGATTCAGAGTTAATTAAAGTATCAATCCAAGATTCCCAATCTTCACCCCCCATGACTCTGATGGTGTTATTTGCTTCTTCTTCAGTAGCTGGCTCAAGTGTCAATTCTTTCCATTGATTATGTTCAATATCAATTGTTGCACCTGTTATACATTCACCAATTGGCTTTATAACACTTTTCCAAGTCTTATTATTCTTAGCATCGATCCTCAAACTAGAAGCGATACTGTAGATAACTAAATCTACTTCACCTTCAAAATAGGTTTCGATTGCCTCAATAACTTGGTCACGAACCGGTTGGGAAAATGTGTCTCCAATAATGTTGACCGCTTTACAGCCATGTTTGAGCGCGGCCTGCTTAAAAAAAATATTGTTGTACCAACCTGCGCTGCCGGTTTTATCTTGTGATGGTTCATGTTCAAGTGACACACCAATGGTATCAGCATTTGCGCCACCAAAGGTTAAAGCAATGCGTGCAGCTAATCCAAATCCAGAAGATGCACCTATGATTAAAACTCGTTTAGGGCCTTGCTGGATTTGAGGGGCTTGTTTTACGAAATTAATTTGCTCATTGATATTTTCTTGGCATCCAAAAGGGTGAGCAGAACGTGCGATGACACCTTTGATTATAGGTTTTATTTGCATTTTTATTACCAACCTTTGTAGCGGAATGTACGGTTAGACTAACGCAAAGTATTCGATGACTTTTTGAGCTAGGCCATTAAAATCAGAGATGTTTCATTAATTCTTGTGCAACAAAATTTGCAATATATGGTTGAGCTTCAGGTTTTGGATGTAAACCATCAGTCATCATCCATTCTGGTTTGGTAATTACTTGCTCTAAGAAAAATGGCATTAAAAATATGTCCAGTTTGTCAGCTAAATCGGGATAGATAGCATAAAACATATCACTGTAACGTTTACCGTAGTTTGGTGGTACACGAATTTGCATCAATATAACATTTGCACCAGAAGTTTTGCTTACATCAATTATTTTCGATAAATTTGAAGCAATCAATTTAGGTGGGAAACCTCTCAAACCATCGTTTGCCCCAAGCTCTACAACAACCAAAGATGGTTGGTGCTGCTTTAAAAGCTGTGGTAATCGATCTAATCCGTTTCCTGTAGTATCTCCGGATATACTGCCATTAATAACGATGACCTCTTTACCTTGTTTGCTCAGTATATTTGGTAATAGACTTGGCCAACTTTGTTCAAGCGGCATTTGGTAGCCGGCACTTAAGCTATCCCCTAAAATCAGTATCTTCTGATTAGCATGAGCTGTAATGGGAATAAGTAAAAACAAAACTAAGGAAAGTAAACGAACCATGAACATACCTGTATCTAATGAATTGATCATAAAAGCCACTGAAGTCAGTAAACAAGTTTCTACTAATCAAGGTCAATTAACAATCTTGGATTGTATAAATCTTGAAATACAGCGTGGTGAAAAAGTGGCTATTGTTGGGTCTTCAGGAGCGGGGAAGTCAACACTAATGACATTACTTGCTGGGTTAGACTCAGCCACGACAGGTGAAATCTTTTTACTTGGCCATTCTTTGTCTGACATGGACGATGAAACGAGGGCTGAATTGAGAGCGAAATCACTTGGCTTTGTTTTTCAAAACTTTCTACTTATTCCGAGTTTAAGTGCTATACACAATGTAACTCTTCCTTGTTTATTGCAAGGTAACAAAGAAGATCTGACAAGGGCACGCGTATTGTTAGAAGCTGTTGGTCTTGAAAATCGAACTGAACATTTACCGAATCAACTATCCGGTGGTGAACAGCAGAGAGTCGCTTTGGCTCGTGCTTTTATGACACAACCTGAACTACTCTTTGCCGATGAGCCAACAGGAAATCTAGATCATCATACCGCAGAGAAAGTCACCTCATTATTGTTCGAATTAAATCAGCTGCATGGCACCACATTGGTACTCATTACTCACGATCTGCATTTAGCACAACAATGCGATCGTATTTATAAAATGGAGGCAGGCACAATTACAGAGGAGCAGTTATGTCATCAGTAAGTCTAAATAAGAGCTTGGCAAGGTGGGGAATTAGAGAAATTTTCCAAGGTCAGTTATGGCCAATAGGCTTTGCTCTAGTTTTAATTATTGCCAGTATTTTCGCTTTATCTGCACTGGCAATGAGAATCGAGCTTGTGGTAGTGAAGCAAGGTAAAGAAGCACTTACCGCTGATGCTGTTTTTGTGTCTGCTAATCCTTTGCCTTCAGAATTATTGTCAGCATCAAAATCACTTGAACGGTCGATGATGACCCAATTTAATACCATGTTATTCAGTGATACAGGAATGCAACTTGTG
Organism: Vibrio sagamiensis NBRC 104589; assembly: GCF_007990935.1. Taxonomy (GTDB): domain Bacteria; phylum Pseudomonadota; class Gammaproteobacteria; order Enterobacterales; family Vibrionaceae; genus Vibrio; species Vibrio sagamiensis. The sequence continues at coordinate 50,553 of NZ_BJXJ01000024.1, read as the reverse complement.
TCTATCCGTGCGGTTGATGAATGGTATCCTCTAGTGGGTGATTTGGTTCTTAATGGGAGTAAAGATCCTCATGTTAGAAAAAATCAATTATGGCTCGATAAACGAATCATGACACAACTTGACCTTTCAAAAGGTGACGTTGTCACACTTGGGGAGGCTAATTTTGAAGTTTCAGGTGTTGTACTTGAAGAGCCTGGATTAAGCTTTAATCCTTTTCAGCAGATGCCTTCAGCTTATATACATTACAGTGATATTGAGAAAACTGGCGCAATCCAGTTAGGTAGCCGAGTGCAATATCAGCTATTTTTAAATGTTGAACAAACACAACTTTCGCTGCTTCAGCAAACTATTAAACTATCACCCAGTGATAAATGGCAAACACAAGATACAAGCAATCAAAGTCGTGTGTTTTTTGATCGTACTTTACAATATTTATCGCTGACGGTAATGATGGTTATCATTATGTCAGCGACAACGCTAGTGCTGACATGCCAAAGCTACGTTAATAGTCGTTCACCAACGATAGCGATGTTGAAAAGTTTAGGTGCAAGTAAGCGCTGGGTATTTAGGTGGTTATTAATCCAAATTAGTATTCTTTTCTTAACATCTATGTTAGTTGGACTACTTTTAGGAATAGGCTTAGAGTATTTATTGCAGATTCCTTTAAAAGATTTACTACCAAGTCCTTTACCTAGTTACGGTTTCATACCTTTTGGCGCTTCAGTCATCTCTGTCATATTAATTACTATACCTGCTTTAGGGATACCTCTGGTTCATTTAGTTAATACGCCCGAAATCGCAATACTACAACAAAGTCAGAGCTCATTTAACAAGCAGTTATTATGGTTAATACTGATCCCTTTAGTCCCTTTGTTAACGTTTTATTCCCAGAACATATTGGTAGTTTTGGTACTACTAAGTATTATTGCTTTATTCATTCTTTTAGCGTTAGTAAGCATAGGATTAACACGTGCACTTAGTAAAATTACTTTGCCTCCTTCCTTAGCGCTTGCTATAAGCCGAATTAATCGTACCCCCATGATCAGTGGCCTTCAATTGTCAGCCTTGGCACTATCTTTAATGTTATTGTCAGTTATTGGGTTGCTAAGATACGATATTATAAGAGATTGGCAGAGAGCTTTGCCAGCTAAAGCACCGAACGTGTTTGCACTAAATATTTCCGATCAAGAACTGAGCAACTATCTAATGTACTTAGATAAAAACCAAGTTTTACGTTCAGAGGCTTTTCCTATCATTCGTGGCCGAATTCAATCTATTAATCAGAAAGACATAAATGACTATTCTTACCCAAACGGTATACCTAATGCTATTCAGAGAGAAATAAACTTTACATGGGGAGACAAGATACCTGAATATAATCAAGTGACATTGGGAAAATGGGGCAGCAACTCCCACGTTTCTGTAGAACAAAAGCTTGCTGATAAACTTGGAATTAAGCTCGGTGACAAATTAGGTTTTGTCATTAATAGCCAATATATTGAAGCGACGGTAGGGAGTTTACGTCATGTTGAGTGGCGTGATATGAAACCTAATTTTTACTTTATTTTCTCATCAGATGTAATGAAAGGGATAAAAGGTTCGTCTTTACTGAGTTATCGTATTGAAGACGATCAGCAAATTTTACTTCAGCAACTTTCACGCCAATTTCCAACGGTTACTGTCTTGGATATTCAAACGATGGCCAAGAAAATCCAAATTTTACTTCAGAAGGTTATGTCAGCAGTTACAATCTTGGCTTCTATTGGGGGATTCGCTGGATTATTGCTTATCTTTACTTTGCTTCAACTTAGTATATCACAACGTCAAAGTGAGATTCGTTTGTACAGAGTTCTTGGTGCAAGTAAAAATAGACTGACAAAGACACTTTGGGGAGAATTCGGCATTATTGCCTGTGTGGCCAGTTTTATTGCAACGTTATCAGCCGAATTAGCGGTTGCAGGCATTGTACTATACGTATTTGACATGACTCCTCAGGTCCATCCTATTTTTTGGTTAATGGTGCCTCTTTCAACAAGCATTGTACTGAGCATTGTGGTGATAAATACAATTTCAAAGCTACTTAAACCTATTGAAAAATGAATATCGAATTTACTCACATATGAAGGAAATACTTTAGTTATCCACAAAAACAGTGGATAACTTTTTGGATAACTAAGTCAATAAGGCGCAGGAGGTTTTCTTCAGGCTTTATGTATTGGGAGGTTGCAATTTAACTGGATTATTTAAATAGCTTAATCGGAATTTCACTGAAATACGTCAAGAAAATTATGCAATTTTTTTGAATTTTTTGAGTCATGAAAAAGTGAAGGTATGACATTTGAAAAGTAATGAAGATTGGCTCAATTTCGAATTGGTTGGAACGTTCAAAAAGTCACCACTTATTGGTATAAAATATAGGCTTTCAATCATTTAGAAAGAATTAATACCATTTTGTTATAGTGATTTTTAACCCATAATTTTTTTGTGATTTTAATCATTCCAAAAGCCGAGTAGAATTAATGTTAAATTATGAAAAAATCAATAAAAATGAAGCCAAAAATTTCCGATAACAAAAACAAACATATTGCGGTCATTGGCGGAGGGGTTGCGGGAGCGACCGCAGCCATTCATTTTTCTGAGCTAGGGTTTCATGTCTCCGTTCTAGAAAAAGGCCCTTCATTAGTTAATGGTCCTCCAATTTGTCATTTACATGCTGGCGGAAACCTTTACCGCGAAATTTCTGAACAACATTGCCTCGAGCTTCTTACTCAGTCCGTTGAAACCATTCGCTTGTATCCACACTCTCTTAATATCAGGCCGACTCTTATTGCTGTGCCTGAGTCTGATGGCGGAGAGCCTAAGGATCTGATTCCTCGCCTTGAAGTTATTAAAAAAGCTTATCAGAAGATGGTATTAGCAGATTCACGAAATCAAGTTTTGGGTGATCCTGAAACGTATTTCAAACTTTACAGCAAGCAAGACCTTAAATTATTGGCAAAAAAAGTACAACCTAAAACGCCTAAAACTATTGATGAATGGTGCATTCCATTTGCACAAAATGTTGATTTAGAGATGTTGAAATATCCAGTTGTCGCCGTGCAAGAGTATGGATGGAGTGTTTTCCGCCTCGCAGCTATCGCTAATATGACTTTATTAGATTCAGACAATGCTAATGTTTGCTTAAATGCCAAATTATCGAATGCACAATGGGATGGTAAAAAATGGCACCTCACTTATCAACAAAATGATGAAAACCACCCGTTACACTGTGACTATTTGGTAAACGCGTGTGGTTTTGAGACTGGAGCTATTGATGATAATGTTGGTTTGAAACGAGAGAGGCTAGTTGAATTCAAATCGGCATATGTGACCCATTGGCAAGCATGTACTCAAATGTGGCCAGAAGTGATTTTTCATGGTCCTCGAGGAACCGATAAAGGCATGGCACAACTTACGCCTTATAGAAATGGTTATTTTCAGCTTCATGGTATGACAAAAGACATAACACTGTTTCAAGGCGGTTTAGTTAAAAGTACTGCTTATTCAGCCCAACCAAAGCTACCACTTCAATACCTTTCCAAAATTTATCAAGGTTGGCAACCGGAGGTTCTACAACAAAGAACCAATAGTGCTATTCAACATATGGCACAATTTATTCCTAATTATCAATCGGCAAAGCAAGGTGGAAAGGCTTTATTTGGTGCTCAACAAATCCCAGGAAAAGATCCAATTCTTCGGGCAGCAGATGTCACATTTGAAGAGAACAATTACGCTAGAATAGAGGTAGTGAAAGCTTCGTCGACACTGTTAGCGGCGCAAAAAATCGTTCAACATTGGTTTAATTTATCTAAATCAACTGAAATCGAGCAACAGCATCCAATCACTGTCCATTGGAGCCCAAAGGAGATAGAACAGTACGCCACTCAACTTTGTTATGATCGAGGTTATCCGCCAGAACTAGCAAATTTCTATGGTGTGTACCCATAAAGTGTTTTTGATATCAATAACCAAAAAAACGAGCCCATTGAACCCAAGCTGCTTGTAACTCTTTTCGATTGCCTTTCACAAAACGTATGCTTTGCCCAGGTTTAGCCTGAGCAAGGCGGGGCAAATCTATTCTAGCGATGCAACCAAGTTTGGGGTATCCACCAATGGTTTGATGGTCATTAAGAAGAATTATGGGATAACCATCTGGTGGAACTTGAATCGCTCCGAGTGCAATGCCTTCCGATAAGATTTCATTAGTTGGAGGACAAATTTTCGTTCCCAAAACTTTATATCCCATACGATTTGAATCATTTGAAATGGCAAATGGCTTGGAATAAATTTTCTCCTGCTCATCAGAACAAAAACTATTAAACTGATAGCCTTCAATGATTCTAAGAGAAAGTGGTAAGTTATAATCTGGTTTATATCGGAATGTAACCTGACGAGGTTTGGAAGCTGGTAAATGATGTGATTGGAATGGTATGACGTCACCAGATTTTAACTTACTTCCATGTTGGTCAATCCCTCCTAATGATTCTCTCATCACTGTAGCAGTACTCCCAAGATGCAGCTTTACCGAGAATCCTCCTTTAATCGCTAAATAAGTTCGCAGCCCATTTTTAGTATGGCCAAATTCGAGAGTTTGGTTTTTCCTCAAAAGGAAATCTGACCAATTGTTTAGCGGAACATCATCGATACTTGCACTAAGGTCACCACCACAGATTGCGAGGTGGCAGTCCTCTGAGGCGACAAATGAACAATGACCGTACGTTATTTCAATCACTGAGGAATTAATAGGATTTTTTAGCAAATGATTTGCCCAACAATACGCATAATCATCAACAGGCCCTCCTTGAGTAATACCAATATGGGCCAATCCGAAACGTCCATAATCTTGAATTAAAGATAAAGGTCCTGACCGTTTTACCACAATGACAGCTTGGCTCATAGTTGTCCCCCCAATTGAAAAAATTCATTTCGTGAAATAGGCGTAAAAATGACGCTTTCACCCATTTCAAAAGGAATAAAAGGAGGACTATCGATAAACAAGTTAAGTGGTGTTTTTCCAATGACATTCCAACCGCCGGGACTGTCTGATGGATAGACTGCAGTTTTATTATCAGCGATAGCCACGCTACCTGCTGGCACAAAAGAACGAGGAGTTGCTAATCTTGGAATTGCAATAGAACTTGGAACATCTGAAAGGTAAGCGAAACCTGGTGCGAAACCGATAGCTGATACAGTGTAAATAGACTCTGAATGTTCTTTAATCAGCTGATCTAAATGTACGCCCTTTTCTATAAAGCGCCCAATGTCTAATGCAGTTTCTTTCCCATAGTACACTGGGATAGTTAGCGTTTTTTCATCACTACTTAATGAAGTGATTGGCTTGAAATTACATATCGTTGATTGAATATATTCATAAATATGGATGTCATCAATCCGAAAAGGTAGGTAATGAACTAAAATTGTCTGATATGAAGGCACTATATTCACGACACTATTTGATGTCATGTTCTCGCGCAAGTGCTGAGCAAGCTGCCCAATAGATTTAGTCGAAATAGAGTTGTCAAATTTGATTATTAAGGCACCTTCCGATGCTGGAAAGATGAAGTATTGGTCACTTTTCATAGAGATCCTTCTCTTTTGGTGAACTTTGATAAATTGAGTTATGGCAAGCAGTCGCGAATCTTTTGAATTAAAGTGATAGCGTCTTCATTATCTCCATGAACACAAATCGTATCTGCTTCCAAATGAATATATTGACCTGAAATTGTTTTTACTTTTCCTGAATTGGCCAACATCTGTACTTGTTGCAAGATCGTAGCTTCATTACTAAGTAGAGCATTAGACTGAGATCTGGCAGTTAACTTTCCATCATTTTGATAAAGCCTGTCAGCAAAGGCTTCAAACAACAATGGCACATCAAATTTATCAGCAATTTCTAGATATTTCTCATTCTCTTGTGAAGCAAGAATCATCAAAGGTAATTTAAAAAAAGCGGCTGCTTTGACCACCGAGAAGAAAATACCATCGTCGATCATCATGTCGTTATAAAGAGCGCCATGCGGTTTTATGTAGTTAATATCAGTGTACTGTGCACGACATAAGGCTTGTAGTGCGCCGATTTGGTAAATCAACATGTTCGTTATTTCTTCACCACCCATTGCCATACTACGACGACCGAAGCCTTGTAAATCCGGATAACTTGGGTGAGCACCAATTTCAACATCATGTTGATTGGCGAGCGCAATAGTATTATGAATAATTGTAGGATCAGATGCATGGAAGCCGCAGGCAATATTGGCCATATCGATGTAGGGTATTACGCGCTCATCATCGCCCATTTTCCAAGAACCAAAGCTCTCTCCCATATCACAATTGAGGCTAAGTTGTGGTCTATTAATTAATGTCATTGGTTAGTGACCTATTATTTTCATTGACTGGTTCACATAGTGCGTGAGTTATTGTTAAAAAGCCATTTTCTATAACTCAATCGCCATTGATCTGCCTGATAGATAATGCAATTTAAGAGAAATTTTTATTGAATGTTTCGATCTAATTTTAGTGGATAGTCAATACAAGTGGCAAGTAAAGCAAAGAGGTAATATTTAAATATGAATGATAAAGCGTTAGACTAAGAAAATAACGTCATAAGGAACGAAAAATGAAAGTACTTGTTACTGGTGGGATGGGTTACATTGGCAGCCACACTTGTATCCAAATGATTGCTGCTGGCATGACTCCAGTCATCGTTGATAATTTATATAACAGTAAATCTTCCGTATTGGAGCGGATAGAGAAAGTATGTGGCGAGAAGCCCACTTTCATACAAGGCGATATTCGTGATAAAGCTCTGTTAGTTGAAGTGATGAAGCAGCATGGCATTCAGTCTGTCATTCATTTTGCTGGCTTAAAAGCAGTAGGAGAATCTGTTGCCAAACCTTTGGAATACTATGATAATAATGTTAATGGGACATTAGTTCTCATAGATGCAATGCGTGAAGCAGGTGTCAAATCGATTGTTTTCAGCTCTTCAGCAACCGTCTATGGTGACCCAACGTCTGTGCCGATTACAGAAGATTTCCCTACCAGTGCGACTAACCCTTATGGCCGCAGTAAATTAATGGTAGAGGAATGCCTTACTGATTTTCAAAAAGCAAACCCTGACTGGAGTGTAACGTTACTGCGTTACTTTAATCCTGTTGGTTCACACCCAACAGGTGAGCTTGGTGAAGACCCTCAAGGTATCCCAAATAACTTGATGCCATTTGTTTCTCAAGTAGCAGTGGGACGACGAGAATATTTATCTGTCTTTGGCAGTGATTATCCAACCAAAGATGGGACTGGCGTTCGCGATTATATCCATGTACTGGATTTATCTGATGGGCATATTGCCGCACTTAATAAAGTAGGGAACAAATCAGGCCTACACATTTATAACCTCGGTACAGGTAATGGTTTCAGTGTTCTGGACATGATTCATGCTTTTGAACAAGCTTCTGGTCAAACTATTCCTTATCAATTGGTTGAGCGTCGCCCAGGTGATATCGCCGAATGTTGGGCAGACCCTACTAAAGCGGCATCTGAATTAGAATGGAAAGCGGAGAGAACTCTTGCTGAAATGACCGCAGATACATGGCGTTGGCAATCCAACAATCCTCAAGGTTACCCAGACGCATAAACAATATTAGGTGCTAAAATAATGCCCCTCAAACCTATTTCACATTTTGGGGGGGACAAGTACCTGAATCCATGCACGTAGTTTGATCTAAATCGAAATGTTAGCAATACATTGGCTAAATTGTGGTTTAAATGCTTAAAAGTGATAGAATAACTCATGCTTTTTTAACATAAATCCTAATTTCGTCTGAATTAACCGGGGTAGTCAATGGAACTTGGTTTGATCATCGCCTTTATCGTCGCTGCAGCAGTGATGGTGAAAAAAGAGATGGCAAAGTAAAACTTTCACTTTTATTCCTTTCATAATATTTTCATGTGAAAGTTGAATTACCATAATAAAAGCCAGCATTAACGCTGGCTTTTTTGTTGTTGAATTTTTAAATAGAATCAGAACTCATACTTAACGCTTAGGCTGTAGTTCCTTTCTGCCTGGGTAAGATCGCTTGTTAGTGCAGATTTCCCTCGAACATCGTTCCACATATAATACTTTTCGTCCGTTAAGTTCATTACACCGGCACGAATGGTTACATCATCGATTGGTTTGTAGTAAGCGGTTAAGTCAGCAACAGTTGCTGAGGGGATAGCCACTTGATTTTCTGTACCACCATTATTTTTATCATAATTGATATCTGAATCCGATTTTGGGGCGACATATCTGACTTTCAAACTGGTACCCCAAGCTTTATTCGGTGAGTCGTAATTGACTTCTGCCACTGCATTCCATGGATTGACGCTATTAAGAGGTCTGCCTTGTCCATCCTCGCCTTGCGTATATTCCGCTGCAATTCGAGTAGAAAGTCCTTCAGGTGCGTTAGCAAGCGCGTGAAGATCCAGCTTGTTTGATAGCTCTATGCCTTTAATTGTAGCCTCAGCTAAATTTTCATTTGTATATTCATTCAGCCCGTGATTCATCGTGGCAACTTGAGCGATAAAGTCGTCGTAATCGCTGTAGTATAATGAGACTTCACTGACAGAAAATGCATTAATGTGACGATAACCAACTTCGTAGGATATACTTTTTTCAGATTTCAAATTCGGATTTGGCTTGTTAATGTAACCGTGACGCGGATTATCATAGGTATAATAGAGTTCATCAAATGAAGGAGCACGAAATCCTTGGCTTATTTGTCCAAAAATGATGCCTGTTTGCGACAACTGGTAGGTTACCCCCAAACGGCCAGTAAAAGCAGAATCATCAAATTGTTTAAATGATTCACCATCGACTTTGTCTGGGTCAGTAGTAAAGCGGTCATAGCGTACACCAGGAGTTAAAGTAAGTTTATCATTTAAAAGAGTAATTTCGTCCTGGATAAACACACCGATACTACTTTCTGTTGCATTTGGACTATAAACATAGAGTATATCGTCTTTGTTTGCCGCAGAATTATACTCCTTATTAGTATTGCTTATTTTACTGTGTTTATAAGACAAACCATAATTTAAGTAATGATTATGAATTTCTTTATCAATTTGAGTCTCTATCTCAAATCTTTTTTCGGAGTAATGGTAATCTTTTTTCTGATTATTATCATAATACCATTCATTTTCTGGCTGAAAACGATGAGTAATTGCATGCTCTTTTTTATTAATCCAGTTAGCTCGAGTAGTGATGCTATCGGCAACCTTTGAATCCGCATACCACAGGTGTTTAATCCCCAAACGATTCTGTTTTGATTTGTCGTTTGATTTATCGATGTCAGAATTCATGCTGGCAAGGTCAGAATTACTCTGGTTTGAGATCATTTCACCTAATAAGGATATTTGGTGTTGATCATTTAATTGTGATTGTATCTTAACCAATAAATCATTTTTACTGTAATCTTGAGATTTAACCGAGTTATTTACATAGGGATATTTTGCAAAGTTTTGCAATTTTTCTCCATCACGGCGTGTAAAAGCGACAAGAGATTCTACTTTTCCAAAGCGATTCGCAAGTGCAACGTGTTCGTTAAATGATTTGTCCGCTGATGAATACCCTAGTTTAACTTGTCCGCCCATTGCTCGATTTTCGTCCAAGAAGTCCGCAGGATCCTTGGTATCAAAAGCAACAACGCCACCAATTGCATCGCTGCCATGAAGACTAGAAGCTGCGCCTTTTACGACTTCAACACTTTTCAGCATGTCTGGATCAATCGATACCGCACTAGAGTTGATAAAAGAGTAGGGACCACCATCAAAAGCGCCAGGTTGTGATGCACCATCAACTAATATCTTAATCCGTTTTCCTTCAATACCACGGATATTGATACTCTGAACGCCTTGACGTTGAGTCGTGTTAACGGTGACACCAGGAGTATCTTTAAATAGTTCTCTGATGTCTTCAACCATGTTTGCATCGATTTCTTTAGCTGTAATGACACTGACAGAGGCCGCCACAGATTCAAGATTTTGACTATTCCTTGTTGCAGATACTAATACTTCATCAAATTGTGAGTACTCTTTTCTATCAGAATCTTCTTGTAAGCTAAAAGTTTCTTGTGCGTTTACAGCATGACAAAAAGTAAAGAGGATAGAAGTAGACAACAAAGATCGCTTGAACATTTTTTCAACTCCATGATATTTAACAAGGTGTGAATGTTAATTCATGTAAATGAGAATTACTATCGTTATCATTGTGTTTTGTTTTTGCGCATTAGAGATAAAATTGTGCTACATAAGTTTTTATTTAATGTAATCAGTGTACTAAACGATGTTTTTTGACAAAAAATTCAATTCTTAAATTACTGCTATTGTGACAAGTATCACAATAGCGGTTTAAGTTGTTAAATAAGTTACGAGAGAGGTGAAAGGCTCTAGTCGGAAGAAATAGATAATTGTAACGACATATCTGCTGTACCGTCAGCAAACTGAATATCAAGCTCAAATCCAAGATTTTGTGCCAAAGACAGCATGCCTCTGTTTGTTGGCAATGTTATACCTGATATTTTTTTTGTACCTTTAACTTGGCAATAATTTATTATTTTCTTCATTAAGATTTTGCCAAGACCTATCCCTTTTTGATCAGACTGGACTAAAATCGCAAACTCAGCATTACTATTGTCAGGATTAATCAATGCTCGGGAAACTCCAATTATTGAAGGTTTGTTGTCGGAGTATGCTATCGCAATGAAAGCCATTTCTCGGTCATAATCTATTTGAGTAAGGTGGGCGAGTGCCTCATGGTTTAGTACACCAACTTCAGAAAAGAACCGATTGTACAAATCTTCTTTTGAAACTCGCTTGATAAAAGCGATGTAATCGGGCTCATCTTCAGGCAGGATTGGGCGCAATAAAATAGGTTGTCCATCTTTAAGCTTGACCGTTTCGACAAATTCAGCTGGAAAAGGTCTAATAGCAAGTCTTTGTTGAGCATTGGCACAATATGATTTTAAAGTTAAGTCAGCATCAATAATGGTCATATTGTTATCGTCAACAAGGAGTGGATGAATGTTTAGCATTTCTATTTCTGGTAATTCTACAGCCATTTGAGAAATTCTTACCAAGAATTGAGATAACGCGTCTATATTGATTGCCTTTTTATGTTTTTGACTGCGTATTTTGTTTGTTTTTAAAGCAATAGTAATCAAGTAGCGTGCTAATGCCATATTTAAAGGAGGCAATGCTGCTACCGCATCTTGATTCAAGTTCCAATTAGCTCCACCTTGACCGAGTAAAATAACTGGACCGAACACTTCATCTGATATGATGCTAATACGCAGCTCTTCTGCGTTCCCTAACTTTGCCATGGCTTGAACTAATAAACCTTGAAGTCTAGCGGAAGGTTCATAGTGTTTAAGATCAGAAAAAATAGATTTTGCAGCATTTTCAACTTCTTGTTTATTACGCAAGTTTAAAGCGACACCGTGCACATCTGATTTATGTTTGATATCCGGAGAACGAAGTTTTACAGCAACAGGATAACCAATTTTATCTGCCATGATCGATGACTCATTTGCATCACGTGCAATATAGGTAGGTAAGAGCTGAAACCCCAGCTGCTCAAATAATGGAAAGACTTGATGCGTATCTAAATGGGTTACTTGCTTTGTACCTAGCTGATCCTGTATCCATTTTCTAGCTGATTTAACACGACTTGAATGTAAGGGTTCTGCGGTCGTTGGCGTTTCCATTAAATGCTGTTGATTTCGCCGATACTCAACGAGATACATGTAGGCAGCAACAGCACTTTCTGGGGTGTGATAGCTTGGAATACCAGCCTGAGTAAAAGCTAGACGAGCCTCATGTGACATGAGTTCACCAGCCCAATTGGTTAAAAAGTTAAAATGTTTATAACGGGGGTGTTTTTTTATGAAATCGATAATAGCAAGAGCAGTATCCAAAGGATCGGATACTGCAGAAGGGCAATGCATAATCAGAATAGCATCAGTACAATCGTTATTCATTAAAGCATTTAAAGATTGAATGTAATGATACTTTGTCGCATCGCCTTTTAAATCAATAGGGTTGGTTCCTTGCCAATTATTAGGGAGACATTTAGTTAATTCAGATTTTGTTTCCTCATCTAACATTGCTAATTTGCCACCACGATTTAAAAGCTCATCAATAGCCATAACAGCAGGCCCTCCGCCATTAGTAATGACAGCGAATCGCTCTCCTCGTAATGGTACTGAATGCGTCAATGTCTCAACAGCAGCAAAAAGTTCCACAGTATTTTTTACACGAAGCATACCCGTTCTACGAATAGCAGAGTCGTAAATGATATCTAAAGAATCTGAGGGTTTGTTGTTTAATGTGCGAGCTTCGGAATATCTTCCTGCTTTAAGAACCAAAATTCTTCTGTTTCGTGATGCAGCTCTTGCCGCTGATATAAAACGTCTCGCATCATGGATAGAATCAACATATAACAATATCGACTCTGTTTTATTATCCATAGACAAATAATCGAGCAGTTCTGCAAAGCCTATATCTTTGCCCTGGCCAATTGAAATGAATGACGAAAATCCAATATTCTTCTCATGTGCCCAATCAAGAATTGTTGTACAAACAGCTGCCGACTGTGAAACAAAGGCGATTTTCCCCGGTTTGGCCGCAACAGGTGAAAAAGAGCAATTAAAATTATGCCAAGGTAGAATCATCCCAAGACTATTTGGACCTAGAACTCGGATATTTAAGTTGGACACATCAATTGGTTGTTGGTCATCAGAAATAACAATTGCAAATTCAGTACCTAGCTGACTTAACTCTTTTAGTAAAGATAAATTACGAGAAGCATGGGTACACAAAATAGCAATATCTGGTATGAATGGGAGAGATAAAATATCTGAGTAAGCAATAACACCAAATACAGTTTGATATTTAGGTGTTACAGGCATAATTGCTCCGTTAAATCCACATTGTAACAAGTTTTTCATTACAATATGACCTGCGCTAAAAGACTTCTGAGAAGCGCCGATCACAGCAACAGACTTTGGTTTAAATAATTTATGTAACTTATTCATTATGACTCCATGCCGTGAGATCAATAAATCTTTATCCAAGAAACCTCAAGATAAGTGTTCAACGAGACGACTTCGACTCTCAGGCACGTCACTCGAGCAGGGGTATAATAAGCGAATAACATTAAGGCAAAACGTGAATGAACTAGAAATTGCTGAATTTTTGAGCCATGATTACCATTGTTCAAACCAAAGTCACAAATTATTGTGTTTTGTACTTGATAATATGCCCAGCTATCGGCATGATTTATAGTAAAATTTTAGAGCGTTTATAATTCCATGAAAAAGATCTCAATTTTAGCTTTGTCAGTGCTTCTATCTGCATGTGCATCTGAAACTTACATTTCTGATGTTACAACCGAAAGCTACCGTGAAGACTATAGAACATCATCACAATCCATAACAACTTCCGAAACGACTGAAGTTGTACAAGAAAGCTCTCAAGACTTTGCAAGAAAACCAGTAAGTACGCCAGAGAAAAATTACGCTCGACTCACTCCTAAGAACCAAGTCAAACCAATTGAAATTGTCCCACCAAGCAGAAAGCAAGCCAGTCTCCAACGCTTTGGTTATACCATCCAAGTTGTAGCTGTAGGTAGCTCGGAAAAAGTCAGCCAGTTTGCTAATAAATTACCGCAAAGTGGTCAGCCTATTTGGGAAAACTACAAGATCGTTAATGGAACGAAATGGTATTCTGTTCTCTATGGTGATTATGCTACCAAGGCAGAAGCCAAACGTGCTATCTCATCGTTACCGGAGCATTTTCGTCAACTCAGTCCATTTGTCAAAAGCATTGATTCGATTAAGAGTTCCGCTTATCCAAATTTGAAAAAGATAAACTAATATCTAAAAGGGAGCCACGGCTCCCTTTTTATTTACAAGCTTAAAACTTGAGTGTTTGATTTGCATAAATCCTGTCCAAACAGTATGTATCTCACTAAAATAACTGTACCTCTTTGCTTAATTGTTTATCATATTGAGATTCTCTTTAGCGATCACGGAAAGATTAATTCATGATTAAAAATGTCCTCCTTTTATGTGGTGGTGGTTCGTCAGAGCACGAGGTATCACTCATGTCAGCAAATTTTGTCGAGCAACAGCTAAACTTGATAGAAAATATCCAAGTCGTTCGCGTAGAGATTAAAAATGATAAGTGGCTGACTGACCAAGGTGAGTCGGTATACTTAAATATCAATTCGAAGCAGTTATGTTCAAAGGACTCGAGCATTCAGATTGATTTTATCGTACCGTGTATTCATGGCTTTCCTGGTGAAACAGGAGATATCCAATCCTTATTTGAGATGGCAGATATTCCTTATCTAGGGTGTGGTCCTGAAGCCAGTAGTAACAGCTTCAATAAAATCACTTCCAAGCTCTGGTATGATGCAATTGGCATTCCCAATACGCCCTATTTATTTCTTACACGTAATGATCAGCAATCTATCCAACAAGCTTTGGAAGCATTTGATCAGTGGGGTAAAGTATTTGTTAAAGCTGCAAGGCAAGGTTCTTCAGTTGGTTGCTACAGTGTAACCGAAAGGCATCTTGTCGAAAGTGCTATCAACGATGCATTTGGCTATTCAGAACAAGTTTTAGTTGAAAAATCAGTCAAGCCACGTGAGCTGGAAGTCGCCGCCTATGAAATGGATGGTCAACTTCATATAACTAAACCTGGCGAGATCATTGCACCAGATAACGATTTTTATTCATATGATGAGAAGTACAGTACGACTAGTCACTCAATAACAGAAGTTGAAGCTAAAAACTTGACCAGTGAGCAAACTAAAATTATTCGAATCATGTCGGAAAGAGTCTTTAAACAAATGGGACTTCGTCACCTTTCGAGAATCGATTTCTTCTTAACAGAGAATGGTGAGATTTACTTGAACGAAGTCAATACATTCCCAGGTATGACACCAATATCAATGTTCCCTAAAATGTTACAAAACAACGGTCATTTTTTTCATGAATTTTTAGCATGTTGTATTGAGAGTAAAAAAACATCACAACCGAGTGTTTTATAGTCAAATATGCATAATTGTTCCGAAGAGATTATTTGAATATTACTCAATAACCATTATCATAGAAATAACGCACTAAGTGGATGACTCGGTGATATGGCGATTTCAAATTATAGAGGATTTAACCTCAAAGCTGGTGGTCCAGAAGGACGAATCTGGAAAGTTAAAATTAAAAATCATGTTTTACAAGGCAGCCTATCTGCTGTAAAAAAAAGCATAGATTGGTGGTGTGATACTGCAGCTATAATAGACCCCCAAGAGTTTTCAAAACTTGAACAACAGTCAAAGAATAACTGCAGTGCCAAATCTGAATCCTTTAGTGGTTATATACTAAGAAATGATACTGGAGAGCAGAACGATTGGTATTGTTTGTTCAACGGTAAATTGATCAAAGGCGGTAAATCAGCGATTCAGCGACATATTCAAGCTTTTTTAATCGCTAAAGAAAAAGCATTACAATCACAGCAACAAAAGAAATAATATTATGACTCTTGTATATTCCACTGAAACTGGCCGAATTAAGCCAGAAGAATCTAAAGTTGAGCGCCCGAAAGGTGATGGTATTGTAAAAATACAGCGTCAAACTAAAGGCAGAAAAGGGAAGGGCGTATGTATTATTACAGGTTTGGATCTTGATGATGCGCCACTTAAATTATTAGCAGCCGAGTTAAAAAAAGTTTGTGGTTGCGGAGGCTCTATCAAAAATGGAACCATAGAAATTCAAGGTGACGCTAGGGATAAAATAAAAGCCCATCTAGAGAAAAAAGGCATGGTAGTTAAGCTTGCCGGTGGGTAATACTTTTTACAGGTTAGCATTAATTAAATCAAATTAGAGCGCCGTTAATTGAGCGCTCTAATTAATTTATCTAAATTCTACCAAGCAATACAAGGCCTTTCTTCCTCGACATTATGTTCTTTTAGTAAACTCCAATAGTTAGTATTACTAAAATCATATTGATAAGAATTATCTGATTTGGCTCTAAAGTATTGAATTAAGCCTCTCGGCTGTTGCGACCAACCGTCTGTAATTTGGAAAACTTTACTGTCATCAAAAACGTCATATCCAGGGTAGGCTACAAGCTTACTACCATACATTGTAAGAAAACGGCCTGTTGCTCTATTTCTCAATAATAATTGATTTCCTTGTACAGGCGTTACCCACCATTGTTGATAAGGATTACCTGTATTAGGATATTTAGTATAAACCTTACCATCAAAGTTACTGTCTAACACTCGACCAGTTTTATTTTGTTTAATGTTGTACCAGGAGTTGTTTTCTGGCCAATAGTCCCCGTTGGCTTTTTCAAAAGACCATAATTGATATGGATTTCCTGCATTTTGTGAATGCCCGTATACATTACCTTTTGAGTCTCCATCAAGTACCCAATTTTTATTATTTGACAGTGAAAGATTAATATAATGACCTGATGGGGGTAAGAACTCACCTCTATAAATAGAACCTGTTAAGCCGCTCTGACCTTTAGACAAACACATAGACTTTTGGTCTTTCTTTTGTTCGGTAAACGTTCTTAAAATGGTAATGTCCTGAGCGCCCTCTGGTGCATGATATTCTTTAATTTCTATTTCACCTGTTGCAGCTTTGTAGTTGACGATATGAAACTCACCTTTGAATGCGGCACTCGTAACATATACTGGCGTATTACCATATATCGGATTGTTGTTGTGTTTATGTTGGAGAAATTGATGATTGTGCCCTACAAAAATTGCTATAGGATTATAAGTATCAAGTAAACTTCTAAATAGTTTCTTTTCACTCTCTGTTGCCTCATTCCAATAATCATAGGCGTGGAAGTTGATAATGATATCTTTAACACCTCTAATTTTTGCCAGCCTTAAGTCTTCTGCAAGCCAAGTTAAAGAAGATTTATAATCATAAGTACGTGAGCCATGCCAAGTACCATATGTATATTTATAATAAGGTTTAAATTGAAGTTGAATAAAGTGAACTCGTTTGTAATCCCAAGAGTAAGAAAGGCTGCCGACCTTATAACCATCAGTAATACCCACCCAGTCTTTACTGAAATGTTGTAAAAGGGGAGAGCGTGCATAATCATTTTTAATTTTCTTTTCCATTTTATTCATGCTGTACATAGCACAACTATTCTCTGATGTACCATCAAGAGCGGCTTCTACACAATCATTTCGATTATTGGCAATATCATGATTACCAAGACCAACAAGAAGGGGGCCTTTCACATTAGAATATACTTCTTCAAATGAGTTCCATTGGTTTTTACGTCCAAACTCAGTAAGATCACCATTCATGATTGTAAAATCAACAGGAGTTTGATCGTACATTGCATTTAGTGCAGAAACCGTATTTCTGTTTACTTTATACCATTCGTCTTTATTTTTATCGTCACTAGAAGAAACTCTCCATGGCTGTGGATCGGCTGTTAAAGCAAATCGAATATCTTCATTCGTATTCACTTTAAAGACAGCTTTCATCTCTTTATTTACGTCAAGATCAACACGACCACAAGAAATATTTGAGCCGTTTTTAAGGAATACGCCTTCTTTATAGGGTGGGTTTGCACCACAACTACCAATTTCATTCAGGTCCCATGAGTTATAAGAACCTTTTGGAATAACACTGGTTGCAGTTTTGAAAGAAGCGATAATATTTCCTAGTGGGGCACGTAATTGCCATTCATGGTCAAAACGACCATTACTACTTACATTATATGTTAACGGGGAGTGGCAAAATACACCTGTACTTCCCTTCGGAATAGTGGATGATTCGCTGCTTAATTCATCAGTATTGGCAAAAATTTGAGTTGATCTAAATTGATAATCTCGAGCCGTGTTTGTCACATCAATGCAAAGTGATAGAGTTGCAGTTTCAGCATATGTGGCCGCACTCGCCATCATACTTGTGGAAGCTAATATATATATAAGTTGCTTATTCAAGGTATCACCAATGAACGGTTAGTGGTTGATATAGATTTTGAATTCTAATTTTATAAAAAACAATAACCAAGTGATTTGTCATTATTTGTAAATTTCTAAGGTTATCTTTTATTTTCATATTTATTTAATTATTTATTCATCTCATTAATTATTTCCATGAAATTAAAAATGTGCTGTTTAAGAGTGCTATTTTGTAATTATTTTAATAACTAAAAGCCCAAAATCTGACAGCTGAGCTCTTGTCTTTTAATAATCAAGAGTAAACCAATCGTGATTGGTGGACTCTTGATTATATACTTTATGTTAAATTAAGATTATGTTTAATGATTCTTCCATATCATCGTATAAACATAGAAGAGGGCTAAATTAAATTCCAAAAAAGCCAACTCTGACGTGTTTACTACAAATTATTTAACATAATACATATAATACGCACTGGTTTATAATCTTTGTGAGTGCTGACGGGCTTGTATCTGTCGTCATAAAAACGGCCCAAACCGTTGATATACCTGATAAACCAAGCCCATTAAATTTTTTTGCGATGCTTTCCCACATCTCTTTTACTTGAGGGTTTTCATTGCGGTCTGCGTGACAACCTAGTAATGCGATCTCTGGATCTAAACCAGAACTTTGTGCAAGAAAAATAGCTTGTGTATCAGTCATATAGCGCTTACCTTTGCGAAAATCACTGATTCTTTGCGGTGGCAGCTTCATATCTGCCGCTATTTGTTTGTCTTGTGCGTAACTTTGAGCCTTGTCCTCCATAATTTATGTAAATCAAGCTAGGTCTAAGCAAGTACCAATATTAATGTGACACTGTCACTATGAAGGTTATGTATTTTGCCTGACTGAAAGTTAAAAAAGTTGATTTAACAGCCAGTATTGCATCAACTCTTTTCTTTCTACTTTTGCAATCAAAAAATTGTTTCCCAACGTACATCGTAAGCCACTTATGCTATCATTAATTCTTTAATATAGCGTAAAAATGGATTAATAGATGGCACTTACGATAAGAGATACTCATAAACATGAATACATGCTTGCGGAACTCAAACATCAGACCGAGACTAACACAATGAGTAAAGCATTGATTAAAGGTGGATATGAAGCAATTAAATATAAGGAATTATTCTTGAAGGAACAAGAAAAAAACCAAATCTTACGTGATCAGTTATTAAGAAGAGATGAAGCCGTTAATACTTTTTTAAGCTCTTTTGAACATTTAAGCCATGTTTTTAAAAAGTAACCCCTTATCTAGTTACACTGTCAAACAATAAGGTTGAAGATGAAACTATCTTATTTAGTCAATTGCTTACAAAAATGCCTCTCTATCTTTGCTATGACCATTTTTTGGCCTAATCTTATATTGAGTCATTAATCATTTAAGTAAAGGGATAGCTAATGGATTGGATACATACAGTTTATGAATTCACTCTCGGAGTTTACTTTGTATTATTGGTCGGAGGACTTTTTAGTTTACGCCAAGAGAGACAAAAGTAAAAAATTTAATCAGATTCGATTTAAAAATAAAAGAATTAATTACGTTGTCAGTGAATCTGTTATTTTTCTTCCATCCTTGATGGTAATAATTCTTTTTGTTCGTTGTGCTAAAGCATTATCGTGAGTCACCATGATTAACGTTCTACCCTGATCATGAAGTTGATGAAACAAAGCTTCGATCTCAGCACCTGACTTTGAGTCTAAAGCGCCTGTTGGCTCATCAGCAAAGATCATCTGTGGATCATTAACGAGTGCTCTCGCGATTGCAACTCTTTGCTTTTGCCCGCCAGACAGTTGATTAGGCTTATGATCGAGTCTATCCCCTAGCCCAACTTGTTTTAATGCTTCAGCCGCTCTTTGTCGTCGAATATTGGCTTTAATACCAGAATAGACCAAAGGTAAGGCGACGTTATCAAGTGCCGAGGCGTAATCCAGCAAGTTGAAACTTTGAAAAACAAAGCCAATATGTTGATTACGGATTCGAGCAAGTTCATTTGGATCAAGCTTTGCTACATTTTGACCATCCAATAAATAATCACCTTGCGTCGGGTTGTCCAAGCAGCCAAGCATATTCATTAAAGTTGATTTACCTGAACCTGACGGACCTAAAATGGACACAAACTCACCACGTTGAATTGTCAGGTCGACCCCGTCCAATGCTCGGACTTCAGTTTCACCACTCGAATAATATTTACAAATATTGGTCATTTTAACCAATGGACGTGATGTCATATGTATCTCCAATGTGGTTAATCACTTTGTAATGCATCTAAAGGGCTCACTTTCGCCGCCCGATCTGCTGGAAGCCATGCTGAAACAATACCAATAAGTGTCAGAGTAATAATGACAATAAAGACCACGAACCACGATAATTCGGGTACGGGTTTTCCAATCCGCTCGTAAAGCATGTTTCCATCTAAATTGACTGACTGAATAACAGACACAAAAAAGTAAGTTATGCCAAGGCCAATTAAGCCTCCCAGTGCCATTGTCATAATAGATTGAAGTAAATAATGCAGCCGAATAGCCGTTGGTGTCGCTCCTACAGCCATTCTTAATCCAATATCACGCGTGGCCCTTTTAACCGTTGCGTACATCACGTTCGCAATACCTACACCTGCAACCGCTAATGTAATAAAACCTATAATCCCAAGGAAGCTTTGTAAACCAACTAAGAATGACTGCATACTTTCTTGATTTAATAGCATATCTTCAATTTGCACAACCCGTTGGTCCAACACACTTGCTCCATTCTTACGTGCTATGGTTTGGCGTATTTTATTTGCCAGTTCAAGACGATCCGTATCCTCTGTAGGATTGATATTTATTGCAGAAAGATCGCCCTTAATATGAAAACGTTGCCAAGTGGTGAGTGGGACAAAACTCGAATAATTAATATCATACCCTTGCTCAATTTTGCCGCTGTTCTTCTGCAAAATACCAATTATCGTGAATTCTTCATCACCAATTTTCACTTTTTTGCCAACAGGATCAGTCTGCAAGGATTCTGTTTTAAACCAGTCAAAGTCGCTTTCTGAATTAAATAAGCTCGTCGCTAATGAATAGCCAATCACCATGACTTTCCGTTTTTGTTTCATGTCGCGTGGATTAAACCAGCGGCTGCCAGCTAATAATTTTAGGTGCGTCATCTCTTGGTAATTGATTGACACAGCGAGCGGCGTTTCCCATATTGTTCTATCGCCAAATGTGATGCGTTCTTCCCAGTTAGCTGAAGGCGCGACTTGGTCAATGTCTGGTAGCTCACTCAAAACCTTTACATCACTCATTAACAATTTAATTTTTTTTCCTTGATGTGCAGAACCATGATTAATACTGACCATACCGCTTGTTAGGTGCATAAGATTACCATTACCGTTTTTTACGGTGGTTAATACTCCTTGCCGAATACCTTCCCCAACCGCTAACATTACGGAAATGCTAACCGTGGCCCAAGCAACCGCCAAAATGGTCAATCCCAATCGGAGTTTCTCTGCGGCCATTTCTTGAAAAATTTGTCTCATTGGGAGCAACATAACGATTTATCCTCTTGCGCCTAATGCAATGACAGGGGTAAGACGCGAAGCTCTTCGAGCAGGAAAATACGCGGCCAGCAAAGCCAGTAATGATGTTAAAATCAAAGATTGTGCAATCGCCCCAAATGTAATAACTGGTGTTCCAGACCACTCTGGTAGACTGATCTGCGTCAATAATAAGACCGCAGCGTAAGCCAGTAATAGTCCCGTTAATGCACCAACAGCAACCAAAATCAGCCCTTCGAGTAAAAATTGAGCGAGAATCAGTCTTGGTGTAGCCCCTATCGCGAGTCTTACTCCAACTTCTCGTGTTCTGTCAGTGACAGACAAAAACATAATATTCGCCACGCCCAGTGCACCGACGGCTAAAGTCATCGCACCGCTTACTCCAAGGAAAAGTTGAATACCCCGCAAAATACTTTTGAAAATCGCAGTACTTCCAGCCAAGTCTGGCTGACGAATCGCTTCTCGATCACTGGGGTCAAAATGAAGGATCTTCGCCAAAAACTGCTCAATATTTTTCTGAAAAAGAGGGATATTACTGGGATCATAAGGCATGAGTAATAACATCCAAGGTGGGTTATCCCACATACTAAGATAGGTAGTGTTAGGAATAAATACCGCCCGGCTTGCCCCAAATGAATAGCCTGTATTTTTATTGCTTATGATACCAATCACACGAAATGGTACATGGTTAATCTGTATTTGATCGTTTATCTCAACTTGTCCCATAGCTGCAATTTGATTCCCTAATATTGCAACTCGAGTACGATTTAATATATCCGTCGGTGAAATATTACGCGAACCGGCTTTTAATTGACTTTGCATCAAGGGGAAGTAATTAGAATCGATACCACTTATACGTCGAGCAAACTTTAGCCCTTTCTTGTTTGTAATCTGACTGTCTGTTTGGCTATAAACCGCCGATACCTGTTGGACAAGTCCCGATTGTTCGAGTTGGTTTAAATGTTGTTGAGAAAAATTGATACGGCGCTTCTCAGGTAGGCCTTGCCACGTTTTACTGGTCGTTGAAGGAAAAACAAGTTGGGCATCACTTATCATGACAGAAAACGCTTTGCTTTGATGACGATAAAAACCTTCACCAATAGCCAGTAGCACCAATACTGATAAAACACCCCAGGTAATCGCAACAATAGCCAGTACGCTTTTGACACGATATGCAAACAATGTTTTCAGCGTTTGTTGCAACAAAGCGTTCATCATTGGAAAGCCATTGTAAGCAACTGGATAGCTTGTTCATCGAGCTTACCCACTGTATTGAGTAGATTAACTCTTTCACGCCAGTAACGGTTCAAGTTTATTTGTAAGCTATTTTTTGCTTCATAGAAACGATCATGTGCATTAATCACATCAGAAAGTTCAAGACGCCCAGCTTTGTATAACGTTTTTTTACTGTTCAGCACCTTCTCTCGCGATTTTACAAGTTCATAGGCAACCAATACCTGACTCCAGTTTAGGCCTACCTGAGAATAAGCCTGCATAACACGCTTTTTGATGTTAATTTCCACTTCTCGTAAACTTTGCTTAGCCATTAATAGGTTCAATGATGCTTCATCAACTCGCGCAGCCATTGAGCCATTTAAATCGAGGGGTAAATTTAAACTGACCCCCGCATTCAATTCTCCATGATCTTGAAGATCGCTATCATTATAACCAAGGCTACCTGTAACTTTAGGGTAGTACCCAGTCTCTGCGGATTCTTTAGCGATTTTACGGGCTTTTACTTTTTGTATTTCGACCAAAAGCTCTGGACTGTTGTCTTTAGCAAGTTTCAACCAAGCTTCTTGTTTTTCAACAAACATAGCAGGTGGCTTATCTATATTCGTTCGTATCAGATTTACTTTTTCGAAATCCTGATTCACTAAAGAAGAAAGCTCCGTATGTTTGATTAATAAATCCGCTTTCGCTGTAAGTACATTATTCTGACTCGCAAGGAGCGTTGCATTACTTTCTTCTACATCTACCGATTTTATTTTACCGGCAAGAAAGCGGGCTTGGATAATCTGGTGTAACTTCTTGCCATCTCGCAGTTTGGTTTTTGCTAATTCCAAACTACTTTGTGCACTTGCAACATCCAGATAAGCCTGAATCACCTTCAATGCTAAATTATTTTGAGCCTGTGTCAGCTCTAATTTAGATTGTAAATATTGAGCTTTGGCATGGTCCAGCTCTGACCACAAATTACTATCCCAAATATTTTGGCTAAGAGAGATGCCATAACGATTAGAGTCACCACCTGATTCACTCCAATTTTCAGATGCCGACACTTGAACGCTAGGTAACAGATTACTTTGGTACTGTTGAACAACCACTTCACTCCGTTTAACACCGAGCAATGATTTTTGATATGAAGGGGCAGTTACCTCAGCCCCCTTCCATGCTTCTTCAAGCGATAAGGCAAAGCTAGAAGTACTCAATGACACCATCATTATCACTAAGAAACTGTACCAAACTATAATAGGCTGTTTAATCATTGGTATGAGTATCCATCATGCTGCTATCAATAACGATTTCATTCAGCTCCAAACCTGATATTACTTCTACTCTGATGCCATCGGACAAGCCTAATTGTACCTCTTTCTTATAAAAACCTGATTGTGAGTTGTCTGGAATCAGTACATATGGGGTCTCACCATCAAATTGGAGTACTCTCTCTGGAATCGTTAAGACATCAATAGACTGTTGCAGAGTAATTTCGGCAGTAGAGGAGAAGCCAGAGCGTAATTCAATTCCTTCAGGTATGGTTAATTGTTCTACTTCCACTTCAAAACCATTTTCAAAACTTTTTGCTGAGCTAGCATCCTCAGGTGAATTGAGGGTCTCCGATTGGATGGCAACTTTACTTAACACACCCGTGAGCTTCTGATCAGGATAAGGCGCAACGGAGAGTGAAACGGGCATGTCTGGCGATAAAAGTGCGACATCTTGCTCACTCACACTCCCTTTAAAAATCAAATGATTCATATTCGCTAACGACATCATCTCTGTTGCGGCTTGACTAGACTGAGTCGAAATAATGGGCTCACCGACTTCCACTTTCTGATTGAGAACTGTGCCATCAATAGGTGCATAAATAGTTGAAGTTAAATGAGCCTCTCCCACAGAAGCTTCACCACTACGAATCAGTGCTAAGTTCTGTTTCTTTTGTAAAACATTCGCCTTTTCTGATTTGACTCGAGCCAGAGCGGTGACATATTCATCGTAGTTAGCAGGAATGATCCCCTGTTGTACTAGGCCTTCTAGATTGTGCAGTTTTTGCTTTGCAGACTCAAGTTCAGCTTCACTCCTCATTAAATCTGTTGAAGCATCAGTCAGTGATTGAGGGGTAGGATTTGGACGAACCTTGATTAAAGCTTGCCCCTGTTCGACTTTCTGACCGACTTCAACATAAACATCGCCGACAATACCGTCAATTTGAGATTTAATTGAAATGGAGTGTGCTGGTACGATGAATCCAACTGCAATAGCTTGTTTTTCAATCGTTCCTTTTTTAATAGTAACGGTTCGAAATGTGCTCTTTTCATTAAATGAAGGTAGATAGGAATAAATTCCAATACCTAATAAGCTGAAAATTAAAGCAAAGATAATCCAAGATTTAGGCATGAATGATTCCATTGATGATGATTTCAAGTCGGATCATTAAAGCAGTATCTAAGCTAACAAAGTAGTAATAGACCTCTCTAACTTTATTAATAATATCAAAAAATCACTAGAAATAATCAATGAAAAAGATATATTTTATATAATGTGCTTATCTATACAAAAATAAGCTGTAAATTATTTATGAATTAACTTCACGGCTCAAAAGATGTTAGTCTATTAAAACACTATTTTTCTATAAATCTTTTGTTTTGGAGTTAATGATTCACTATGATCATCAAAAAAGTAAAGTGTAAAGACTAGGTAATACGATACGCTCTAATTCTGATTTTTTATTTCGATATAACCTAAAGCAGTTAAACTCAATATAAAAAATAATCATAATTTGTGACACAGATTGAAACGGCATCACAAATAGTCAACAGTAGCTATAGATTTAAAAGAATACAAATTTAGGTGTTATTATCTTCTTGCTGAACTTTTTCAGCGTACTCAGCTCGAATTTGCTGGGCAACTATTTTTATTGCTTCACCTGTACTCGTACCAGCTTGCATCAACTGTTGGATTTTTTCGACCGCTTTTTGTTGCTCTTGGTGCGAAAGAGGGGGTAAATCATCAAACATTAACAAAACCTCATCATAAAGTTTAGAGACTATAACGATTCAACCTCTAAGCCGCAAGTAAAGGTAGAGTTATAAATGAGCTAATCGCTAAATCATTGTACAGAAATTTAAATGAAATTGAGTTAATTATCATTTATCAAGCTTTCATCTGGTACCTGTTTAGAAACATTAAATGTCCGGCTAATGGTTTGTGCCTGCTCTACACTTATATTGCCTTGCCAACGACGGCTGCTTATTGTCAACGCTAAAACATAACGTGAGTGCGGTACATCATTAACTGGTAGTGATGTAGGATAGTTTGATTTATAGTTTTTTTTCCAAACTTCTTCAAATTCTCCATTTTTATAGTCGAAAAGTGACATTTCTAGTTCTGGTAATGGACAAAATGAATTGATCAATACACTCTTTTCAACTTTCCAGCTATCGTTCGATGTCCAGCGCACATAAAGAGATGAATTCGACATTCCCAAGATCACCCACGCACGATAAGCTTGGAAATCTCCATTCTTAATTGTTAAATGATACAAACCAGGTTCGAGTCGACCTGATATGTTGTAGTGCTTTAAATACGTTTTTAGACCGTAGTCTTGATCTTTATCACCTACAGGTTCTTTTTCATAATTAAACAGGCTATCAGAGGAGATAGACTCTTCAAACCAACGTTCAAAGATGATTTCTTCAATCTCTTTTGTTGTTCTAACTTCAATAACAATTTTATAGGAATCTCTACCAGGGCTTTGTATCGTTTGATGAACAATATTGACTCCCTTTAGCCAATCGGGAAATTCAGGAGAGGTTAAAGATTGTCCACAATCTTTTGTTAAAGACTGCGTAAGTAAATCATTAAGATGAGAACCTAATTTAGCATCTGGCTGACGTTGTAGTAATTCGACAAGATCATCAAACATATCCCCTAACTCGTCTTCAAGGAGATCCTTATGAGCCCGTTCTAGAGGTGAATTTGATTGAAACCAGTCCACAGAGTGAGCTGGTTTGATGGAAATCAATACAAGTAATAACGCAATTAATAGCTTCATTATATGTTACTTATGACTTCATTTTGTAGCCAACACCACGTAATGTCTCTATCTCCAAGCCTGGTAATTTCTGACGAAGTTGAAGAACATGCGTATCAACAGTACGAGTGGTTGGGAAATGGTTATAGCCCCAGACATGATCAAGTAATTCATCTCGTGTAAATACTCTACCAAGATTAGAGGCTAAAAACAGCAACAGATCAAACTCTGTTCTAGTTAAAGTCACTGGATTACCGTTGAAAATAACTTCACGTGTTGCTCGGTTAATCTCCAACCCTTTGGTAACAACTTTGTCGGATGCATCTATACCTTCAGAATCAGGAGAACGAAGCTGAGCACGAACTCTCGCTAACAATTCCGCTTCTGCAAAAGGTTTTGTTAAGTAATCGTTTGCACCCGAGTCTAAACCTGTGACCTTATCTTTAATAGTTACAAGTGCAGTTAATAAAATAACTGGAATATCCTTGATTTTTTTCCACTTAGGTAATGACAAGATAGAGTCGCCATCAGGCAACTGTCGATCCAATATAACTAAATCAGCCTTCTTCCACTCAGGCTCTACATCTGAAATCCGCTCTACATGTATACATTCAAAGCCAGCCTGTTCTAAGCTCACAAGCAGGCCATCGGCCAAGTTTCTATCATCCTCAACGAGAAGCAGCGTCTGTTTCACAAGGTATCTCCAAAGTAAAAGTGGTTGGCGGACCCGCTAAGTGCATTTTTCCACCCATGCGACCTACCATCGATTCAACAATTGTTAAGCCCAAACCTAAACCGGTTGTACTAACAAAAGGTTTTCTTAAATTTTGCCAATCTTTTTCGGTCAAATTACCAGCATCTTTGACTTGAATAATAATTTTTTCAGCACTGGTTTGTATTCGTAATTCAACGGGTGCAATCCCATACTTGATAGCGTTTTTCAACAAGTTATCAATGCATGTTCCTAACCAATACACATTAACTTTAGCAGCAACATCATTATTTATGTTTAAAGTTACTGAACCATTGAATTCTTCTTCAATTTTATATTCTAGCCATTCTTCAACAGATTGAACCCATTCTGATGCAAGCATTTGGTTATCTGATTGTAAATAATCTTTACTTGCTTCAGCTAATTGTCTTAATCGACGCGTATCTTCACATAACCGACGAAACTCTTCATATAGATTTTCTGGTAAGTGTTCAAACTCTCTACGGAACCCTTCAACTGTTAAGGAAAGAGAAGCAATGGGTGTTCGAAGTTCATGTGTGAGAATTTGCAAAACAAGCATTCGACTACGTAATTCTTCACGTTTACTATTCCACCGGTATAAAGACCAACCGATAACCAAAAGTATATTAGCTATAACTAATACTAAAATACCGATTTGTAGTAAAACTGAATGGTCTTCTAAGTCCCAACAGATATTACCTCGTTTTACAAAACAGTGGTTACTCTCCGATGAAAGTTGGTAGGATAATCCCGCTTCACTGACTTTTGGTCCCCAAACTTTTTTCGGGAATACGAAGTAATGATCACCATGCAATAACCATAAGAATTGACCCTCAATGAACATACTCGCCCTTCTAATAAAGGCGTTAATAGTATCTTCATCCATGTTTTTTAAACTGGTCAACAAACGATTTTTTTTATTATTGGGACGCTCCTTGATATGCATAAATTTGAACATCTGTTCCTTGCTATCAGGGAATACTTTTATATAACGCGCCGCATAAGTCCCACCTCCAGGATGAATGAGACCACTTCTTTTAAACCAACTCGGGGTTAATTTCTTTGAATTACACATAGCCCGAGTAAAAACTAGCGGCTCGGTTATAGACTGATCCAGTGGGAGTTTACCACGACATGTCTGCGAAAGCCGATAAAGGAGTTGAATTTCTTTTAGTGGGTAGTCCGCAGTCTGAGGAAGCATTGAATCAGGTGAAATTAACTTAGTAGGAAAAGTTAAACGCAATTCACGAGTATCATACGACCAGTTCGCTATTTGATAATTGAATAGCGCTTTAAACTTGTCAATACGTTCAGGTAATGTATTAGCAATCGCTGCTGTAGAGAGTAAAGACAGCATCAATGTAGAACGTTGTAAAAACTGTTTAATCAAACTTTTACCGATAGTTATGTTTGTACGGGAATATACATCAAGATAAATCTAAAAGTCATTATTTTGCTTAAGGCTTTACAGTACTATTACATTAATAGTATACAAAAAAGACCAGCATTTGCTGGTCTTAATGATTAAATTGCCTATAATTTTTTTTTTACATTATAAAGCTTTCAAAATAGCGTCTACTGTATTTTTAGCATCACCAAATAACATTGATGTATTCTCTTTAAAAAACAGTGGGTTTTGAACACCAGCATATCCTGTGTTCATTGAACGTTTAAAGACAATAACATTTTGTGCATTCCAAACTTCAAGAACAGGCATACCTGCAATTGGACTGTTTGGATCTTCTAATGCTGCTGGGTTAACCGTATCATTTGCCCCAATAACAAGTACCGTATCTGTATTTGGAAAGTCATCATTGATCTCATCCATTTCTAGAACGATATCGTAAGGAACTTTTGCTTCAGCTAAAAGTACATTCATATGTCCAGGGAGACGACCCGCAACAGGGTGAATACCAAAGCGAACATTAATCCCTTGTGCACGAAGTTTTTCTGTAATTTCATGAACGGGATATTGCGCTTGAGCAACCGCCATACCGTATCCAGGGGTAATAATAACTGATTTAGAGTTTTTCAGCATATCGGCGACGTCTTCTGCATTCACTTCTGTATACTCGCCCTGCTCTTGAGCATCCGAAATCACGACATCTTGGCCGAAGCCGCCTGCTATAACACTGATAAATGAACGATTCATTGCTTTACACATGATGTACGAAAGAATGGCACCAGACGAACCAACTAACGCGCCTGTAACAATCAGCAAGTCATTAGCCAGCATAAACCCTGCCGCAGCCGCAGCCCAACCTGAATAAGAGTTCAGCATAGATACGACCACAGGCATATCTGCTCCACCAATAGACGCGACGAGATGGTAGCCAAAAACAAATGCGATGAGCGTCATAACCACTAACGCCATCATATTGCCATCAGCGTTGACAAAATAAACCATTAACCAAGCCGAAATAATAAGGATCGCAAGATTCATCTTATGTTTATGAGGTAAATTTAATGGTGAAGAAGAAATAATTCCACGCAGCTTTCCAAACGCCACGACTGAACCAGTAAAGGTTATTGCCCCAATAAACACACCTAAAAAGACTTCAACTAAATGAATAACATGCTCGGCATGAATCTCTGTAAGCTCCGTAGAAACTGGAGCTGGTGGCGCTAAGTAGCTGTTGTAACCAACCAGAACAGCAGCCATACCAACAAAGCTGTGTAAGATAGCTACCAGTTCTGGCATTTCAGTCATTTCGACTTTTTTTGCATAATGGATACCAATAGCACCACCTATCACCATAGCAATGATAATCCAAGCAAAGCCTTCAGCATTGGGGCTAAAAATGGTCGCGAGTAACGCAATGACCATGCCTGCGATCCCGAAATAATTACCTCTTCGAGCAGATTCTTGCTTTGAGAGGCCCGCAAGACTTAGGATGAAAAATAATGCAGCGACGATATACGCTGCCTGTACTAAACCAAAAGACATAATGACTCCTATTATTTGTCTTTGCGGAACATTTCAAGCATGCGTTTAGTAACCGTAAAGCCACCAAATATATTAATACTTGCAATAAGAACAGCAATGAATGATAGGAAGGTCACGACGCCATTCCCTTGACCAATTTGTAATAACGCCCCTACAACAATAATTCCAGAGATTGCGTTGGTCACCGACATTAATGGAGTGTGAAGAGCATGTGTCACATTCCAAACAACGTAATAACCCACAACACACGCTAGAACAAATACAGTAAAATGAGACAAGAATGCAGCTGGAGCAACTGAAGCAATCCATCCAAATGCGCCAAGCCCCAAGGCTAAACATGCGATTTTCTTAGTAGGTGAAGTCGGTTCTGATTTTTTGGGGTCTTTTTTTATTGGTGCTTGTGACTCTACTTGTGGTTGAGCAGAAACCTGAATTGGAGGCGCTGGCCAAGTAATGTCTCCAGCTTTGATCACCGTGACACCTCTTATGACAACATCATCAAAATCGATATCGATCTTGCCATCTTTATCTTTACAAAGAAGTTTAAGTAGATTGACCAGATTCGTAGCATACAGTTGTGAAGATTGAGTCGGTAAACGACCCACCATATCGGTATAGCCGATAATCTTTACGCCGTTTGCAGTTGTGATTACTTGATCTTTGATCGTATATTCGCAGTTACCACCGTTGGCTGCCGCAAGATCGACAATAACGCTGCCTGCTTTCATGCTATCGACCATCTCTTTAGTAATCAATATTGGCGCAGGCTTTCCAGGAATAAGTGCAGTTGTAATAATAATATCAACATCTTTTGCCTGATCTGCATACAGCTCAGCCGCCTTATTGTTGAAATCATCTGACATTTCTTTGGCGTAACCATCACCAGAACCCGCCTCTTCTTTGAAATCGACAGTAAGAAATTCTGCGCCCATCGATTCAACTTGCTCTTTTACTTCGGGTCGAACATCAAATGCTCTAACAAGCGCACCTAAGCTTCCTGCAGCACCAATTGCTGCCAATCCGGCAACGCCAGCGCCAGCGACCAGGACTTTTGCTGGAGGGACTTTACCTGCTGCTGTAATTTGACCAGTAAAAAAACGGCCAAATTCGTGAGCTGCTTCCACAACAGCACGATAACCAGCAATATTTGCCATGGATGACAGAGCATCTAATGCTTGTGCTCTGGAAATACGTGGTACTGAATCCATAGCAAGAACATTGATATTCTTGGAAGAAAGTTGCTCCATCAACTGTGTATTTTGAGCTGGCCAAATAAAACTAATGAGTGTCGCTTCTTCTTGCAATTGTTCAATCTCATCAATCTCAATTTCTGGATTCACTATGGGTGCATTCACTTTTAAGATGATTTCTGAAGCCCAAACCTCTTCCTTTGTGGACACTTTTGCACCAGCAGATTCATAGGCAATATCATCAAAACTAGCAAGTAAACCAGCCTTTGATTCGATTACAACATCGAATCCTAATTTGATTAACTGCTCAACCGATTTTGGCGAGGCAGCTACTCGCGTTTCTCCCGCAAGTATTTCTTTAGGAACACCAATTTGCAAAACGCATACTCCTTGTATACATATGGCCATCATTTATAAAATCTGGTCAATTACAACCATTTTTTAAGGTAAAAAACTAAAAGAGCCATTAGCATATACGCTAATGGCTCTCTTTGAGATGATACGAATCAAATTGCAACAATTTCTTAGCTGAAGATGCTATCACCCATTTGATCAATAAACATTTTTGACTTTTTAAGCATTAAATCATTGGCATCTTGTTTTGTTGCTAAAAGATCAGAGCGAATGAAATGATGTGACTTTATTGCGCCATCCAACTGTTTTTCAATGCGCCCTGCAACTCGGTATTGCCCACCTTCCAAAATACTTTCTTGAAAGATAAAGTAGCCTTTGTATTCTTCTGGTTCGGTCACCTTCATTATCGATTTGTTTGAATTAGTCTTAAATAAACGAGAAAAAAATCCCACACTTCCCTCCAGATAATTTTTGTCCTTACAAGGATACTTTTGTTAAGTATCACAAACAAAAGCAGCACACAATACAGGATAGGATACTGGTGGAAAATAATCGCCAAACAGCCCACCTTAGAACTTACGATTTATACTTTAAATTTATTCTTATAATTCAAGAGATTAAATTTATTTTGAACTATTTATAAAAGAGATATAGCGCCTCATTGGCCCGATTTTTTCTCCGGTCATACTCGATAAACTTTACTGCATTATCAATTCAAATTGAGGCAATGTATTTAAATTGAGCAAGCTTATGCACTAGTAATGAAGTAAGAAAATCAATATCAACCTGAATATATAATTTAAGTTAAAGCTAAACAAACTATAGCGGCAGGGGGTACTTCTTACAAAATCTAACCAACGAGTGTTTCCATATAGCTATATACTTCTGTACTAATTTACATCAACCTTCTCCCTTAATCATATTTTATTCCTGTAATTTAATAACTGTATAGCAATTTCTTCCCCGAGATTTTGACTGGTATAACGCTTTATCAGCCATTGAATAAACATATGAAATGTTCTCTTTGCCTGTTGGTTGAAATGCGAATACACCCTGTGACGCTGTAACAATAGTTGAAACTCTAGAGTATACATGAGGGTAATCTAATGAAAGTAGCGCTTGATTGGCTCGTATCGCTTCTTTCTCAGCCGTTTCATGGTTGGTACTGCTAAATAACAAAATAAATTCTTCTCCACCGTAACGACCAACAAACTCTCCAGCTCTACAAAACGTTGCTTTAAGCTGCTGTGCAATGGCTTGTAAACAGAGATCTCCTTCAATATGACCATAATTATCATTAAAGGACTTAAAAAAATCGATATCAATGAGGATTATTGCCATAGGAATTCGGTGACGACCATGCCAAGCAATCATAGCTTTTAACTGTGTATCGATATATCGACGATTGTAAATCTTGGTCAAACCATCTTCATTTGCTTGCTGCTGAAGTAAAACGTTCATTGCGTCTAATTTTCTTGTTACTCGATTAAGCTCTCTTCGCATTAAAGCAATTCTTTGCATTGCCATTAATTTAGAGTTCAACACTAAGTTATCTACTGGTTTGATAAGATAATCGTCACCACCAGCAGCAATGGCTTTGGCAATTGTTTCAGGTTCATCGTAACTGCTGAGGAAGATGATCGGCACCCAATCTGGGAATTTCTGTCTCACTCTTAATGAAACTTCGAACCCTGTCATATTTGGCATAGCAATATCGAGAAGGATCAGCTCTGGATTAAAACTCTCATATATATCAAGAGCTTCCTGCCCACTACTCACAGCTTCAACATCATGCCCTTGCTGTTGTAACCTTATTGCCAATTGCTTTCTATCAATTTTGATATCATCAACTAAAAGAATGCGCATGGCAGTTCCTGTTGGATACATGTCAGTCTCACAATATTTTATTTACATTATTAAAAGTAAACCATTGCATGATGTTTGTATTATTCTTTCACAAAATAAATGCTATATTTTTGTTCACTAGCCATTGAGTGAATCTTTTACCATTAGCTTATGGTAGATATTTAATGTATTTGGGATTAATATTCCCGCTTTTTGTAATGAGAACGATACCATGTCAGAAGTCACGAAGAACGAAGCAAGCACCAAAGTTGATCTTGCAACAATTTCACCTGAGTTAAGAAAAGTCATCGAGTTTGACGAAGTGCCAGAAGAAATGTTCGCTATGGTAGTGTCCATTCATGAAGTTTCAGAAGAGGCCGTTCGTGAATCTTGGGATAGCATGCCAGCAAGCGCTCAGAATATTTTGGACAACTTTGAACAGTTCCACGCACTCGTATCAGTTGGACAAGCATTCGCCGGCATTAATGTGATGGAAGAGTTTCCAACCTTAAATTTACCTGAAAGTATGAGCGACGAAGATAAGGAAGATTACCGTGCCCAACTCCTTGATAATGTATTACATAACTGTGTAAAAGATATGGTTAAGCAAGTAAAGAAAGCACGCCGAGATCCATTACTCAAACGTGAATTTAAAGACGTATTTGCCAAATAATCTACTGGGATTACAACCTAACGTAATGTGAAAAACGTCGTGCTTTAATACATGACGTTTTTGTTTAAATAGAATCAACCTTGACAGGTAGAACGTGAGTCTTGGAGATTGATCGCAACTCCCTTTACTTGTACATAAACCTTATTTCCTACCTGCAAATTTAAGTCAGCAACAGCCCACTTGGTTAGGTTAGCAGACATGTAACATGAATGAGCCAATTCAAGTAACACCGTCACACTGTGTGATTCCTTACTACACCCTGCCCCTACTATAGAAGTCACCTCACCTAGAAGCACATTTCGAATTGAAGTAGCACCTGGTTTTTCCAGTGAAATAGAAACATCACTTGAACGCACTTGTAAACGGATAAAAGACCCCAGTTTTGCTTCTATCCTCTGAACCCACAAAAAAACTTCAGGGCCAAATTCAACTTTTGTCATAGCATAGGTATCGTTTTGCTCTATTACTTTACCTTGAAAAAAGTTGCTATGTTCATTGAATGATTGCCATGGCAGCATCTCTTTCGAGCTCCAAACCTTTTCCAAAGGGCCAGAAGTAGTAATTCGACCATGATCTAGGATCGATAAATGATTTGAAAGGCGAGCGATTTCTTGCAAGCTATGTGAAACATAAACAATCGGTATATTGACAGTATGAGAAAGTTCCTCCAAGAATGGTAAGATCTCTCTTTTACGTGGTAAGTCCAATGAAGCTAGTGGTTCATCCATTAATAGCAAATCAGGTTTCGATAATAGTGCCCTGGCTATCGCAACCCGTTGTTTTTCTCCTCCAGAAAGTGAAATGGGAAAACGGTTAAGAAGTGAATCGATAGCAAGAAGTTTTACGATAGTATCAAAATATTGCTTGTCCTCCTTAATCATACCGTATAGAAGGTTACCTCTAACAGAATAATGAGGAAACAAACGTGAATCTTGGAAAACATAACCAATATTTCGTTTGTGAATGGGTAAATTAATGCCCTGCTGACTATCAAATAAGATATGTTCTCCAATGCTAACTTGTCCTTCAGATGGTGTCATCAAGCCACTAATAACATTAATAATGGTTGTTTTACCAGCACCTGAACGGCCAAATAATGCGCTTATCCCCTGTCGAGGCAAGGTTAAGTCAATGTCAAAAACAGCATCAGAAAATGACTGTTTAAATCGAATTTTGATGCTCATTTTATTTCTCCTAGGCAGCGCATAGCCTTACGACTCAGCCATTCGGAGATCATTAAGCTAGAAAGTGCTAGAACAATAGAAATAATACATAAACGAGCTGCCTCCATCTCTGCCCCAGGAGTTTCGATAAAATTATACATAGCTAATGGAATTGTTTGTGTTTCACCTGGGATATTGGAAACAAAGCTTATTGTCGCTCCAAACTCCCCAAGGCTGCGAGCAAAGGCAAGCATAGTGCCAGTAATGATACCAGGAATTGTAAGTGGTAAAGTAATGGTGAAAAAAACTTTGACTGGCGATGCACCAAGTGTAGCAGCCGCATACTCCAGTTTAGGGTCAACACTATCAAGACTCAAACGTATCGAGCGTACCATCAGAGGTAGAGCAACGACCATACATGCAACGACTGCGCCTTTCCAGTTGAAGCTAAAAATCAAACCAAAATGCTCATAAAGCCAATGACCAATTATACCGTTCTTTCCTAGGGTTATAAGCAAAAGATAACCAATAACTACAGGGGGTAAAACAAGTGGTAAATGAACCAGACTATCTAGGATTGACTTTCCTATAAATTCAGTTCGTGAAAGTAACCAAGCTAAACCTATACCGAGCGGTATGAGCCATAAAATGGTATAAAATCCGACTTTCAAGCTTAACATTAATGCTTGAGATTCAAGTTCTGTCACTCTTAATGGCCTTATTATTGAAAACCGTATTGATTAAGAATACGCTTTGCTTGAAATGAGCGTAAATAGTCAAAAAATAACATTGCTTGCTCAGATTGCTCTATGATGGCAGCAGGATACACGATTTTATCATGAGAGCTTTCATTAAACTCCCCAACAATCTTGACGGTATCGGTCAATTGTGCATCAGTTTTATAGACAATCCCTAAAGGAGATTCACCACGCCCGACTAAGGCGAGTGCCAAGCGAACATTTTTTGTTGGTGCAGCTGAGCTTTCAAGTGCAGCCCAATGCTTCAAAGCTGTCAATGCTTGCTTTGCATAAATCCCAGCTGGTACCGAAGCAGAGTCTCCCATCGCTAAACGACCACCGTTTAAAGCTGATTGCCATTGTGTCAAGTCGGAGAGCTCTAGTCTAGCAAGCTTAGATGAACTTGGAGTGATCACGACTAGTCGATTAGTGGCTAAATTTGTCATATGGTCACTTGAAATATTCTTATCTTGAACCACAAATTCCATCCATTTTGAATTAGCTGAAATAAAAATATCGGCAGGAGCCCCATTAATAATCTGGCGTGCTAGTGAAGATGAGCCTCCATAAACAGGTATCACTTTAATATGGAACTTTTTTTCAAATTCTTGTGCAACATCGTTAATTACATTAGTCATTGATGATGCTGCATATACTTTAATATCAGCGGCATAAACCGAGTTTTGTGAGCCTAGCAATAACGTCATGTAAGCTAGTATTAACCATTTTTTCATAAATACATTCCTTTTAAAACTCTTTTATGGAGAAAGTAATATTGCTAAAACAAACAGTAGCAATAGATATCACCTTACAGATTAAACCCTTATACATCATAACGTTATCTTGCCCTTTGACTCAAGTTTTTAGGCATTTTATTTACTGACAGATCATTAAAGGGGGGAAAGGTTATTTGAATAAAACTAATGCATGACGTTAACGATCGAACGTGATATTGTAACTTTTTTGTTATATACCTTGCCAAAGCTAGGTAAAAGAATTGATTGTTTTGGAGACCTCCATGTTAAAAGTTATAAAGGCTATGACCTTGGGTTTATGCACTATTTTTCCATTTTATACATACGCCAATAATTTTAACTACAACATGATGGAAGTACGTATGGGGACAAGCCCTGGTACATTTGGAGGTGAAGCATCAACCTACTTTACTCAAAACTCTCATTTTATTGGCCGCATTGATACAGAATTTGATAATGACTGGGATATAGCTGCTGGTATTGGCTTTAATGGTCCTGCTGGCCAGTTTGCTGATATTTATGGACAAATGCTTGTACATAACGTCAAATCTGAAAACGATGATATTATCGGCAATAAATGGAGAACAGAAATTAACATAGGCACCCGTATCTGGTTTATGAAAAATTTAGAACTACACGCTCGCCTTGGTCAGCTTGTTGATAATGATGAGTCAAATCTTATATATAATGTTGGTGCCCGTTTCTATTCAACGCAACAGCTTTCCATTGGTACTGAGTTAAAAGATAATGCTATTTATGGTTCACAAATAGTGTTGTCGGCTCGCTTTAATTACTAAAAAAATCTGAATTTTAAACTTGCTTGTGACATCTTGTAATGCACCTTTCGTAAATATATTTTTAAGTGCATCTCTAAAAGACAGGCACTAGATTTTATCCTGTCGTATGACATTATATTATCATCTATTAAAAACACGCCTCCGGTTTTTTTCGAAAAAGCCTCTCAATAAATAGAGAGGCTAAATTAAAAAATACAACAGGTAGTCAATGACCATTACCATTTGTCAACGTTCAAAAAGCCTTTAAACTTGAGCAATATTGTGAATAGCGTTTGCCACATAAGGAATCGCCGTTTCTGTTAAACCAGCAATGTTAACTCTACCGTCTCCAACACCATAAACACCAAATTGCTGTTGTAGTTGGG
This sequence comes from Vibrio sagamiensis NBRC 104589, assembly GCF_007990935.1. GTDB lineage: Bacteria > Pseudomonadota > Gammaproteobacteria > Enterobacterales > Vibrionaceae > Vibrio > Vibrio sagamiensis. The sequence continues at coordinate 12,143 of NZ_BJXJ01000024.1, read as the reverse complement.
TCATTTGAGCTTGACTAAAACCAATAACGCTAAACATCCCTTTATGATTTTCAATAAAATCAAAGCGATCTGTGTTGTGCTCCGTTCTTAATTGATGGCATAAAGCTTGACGCAAACTAACTAAACGTTGCTGCATTTCACCAAGTTCTTGTTTCCAAACAGATGTTAGATGGGTATCTTGTAAAATCGTTTTTACTAAAGCAGCACCATGATCAGGTGGCATGGTATAGTTAGTACGGACAACATTCAGTAATTTACCTTTAGCATTCGTAACATCTTGAATATTTTTACCTATTATGACTGCAGCTCCGGTTCGTTCACGATAAAGACCAAAGTTTTTGGAGCAAGATTTTGTGATTAACATTTCTTCAACATTATCAGCCATAAAGCGTAAGCCTTTCGCATCCTCTTCAAGGCCATCGCCAAACCCTTGGTAAGCCACATCAACAAAAGGAATGAAGCCATTTTTCTGTGACAACTCAGTAATGGCTTGCCAAACAGAGAAGTCGAAGTCAGCCCCTGTAGGATTATGACAACAGCCATGAAGCAACACGACATCTGACGGGCCAGCTTTGGAGAGATCATCCAGCATTTGAGCAGTGTCGACATGCTTTGTTTCTGGCGAGAAATAATGATACAACTTAACGTTAAGCCCAGCTGCTTCCATTATTGGCTTATGATTAATATAACTAGGGTTAGAGATCCAAACGGTCGTATCAGGTTGCACAAGCTTCATTAGGTCTGCCAACATACGCAGCGCCCCACTTGCTCCTGGCGTTTGGACGGTCGCCACCCTCCCCATTGCTGAAGTCCCTTGCAAAAGTAGGCTCGTCATACATTGGTTGAACTCTTCACAACCCGCTAAGCCGACATAAGATTTTGTTTTTTGATTTGATATGACAATATCTTGCGCACTTTGAACCGCCTTCATGATTGGCGTTTCACCCACACTATTTTTGTACACGCCAATGCCAAGGTCGATCTTATCTGGACGAGGATCGTTTCGATAAGCAACCGATAAAGATAAAATAGGATCTAATTCTGTTGTTGGAAGATGAGAAAACATGAAAGTCATAACCCTTTGAAATCCAAGAAGTGGACCTAACGTTATCATTTTCAGGTTGAATTCAGAAAGACTTTTTGTCGCATTTCATCGATTAAGGTATAAAATGTTGGTCAATTGCATTTTTTATGAGCGGGCTCATTGCAAAAAAGCACAATTACCTTCATTTACCTGATTGAACTTTGGCTACCTCATTACCTAAGTAATCGTTCTGTAAATCGATAGATCACCTGATTAGAGCTGCCTCGCCACTCTAAATCCAAATCTTTTTTATCTTGTTCAAACTTTCCATCAACCAAAGTATCAATCAAAGCAATCACGGCCCTTTGAGCTTCATTTAGAGCTTCAAGTTGATAGCCAGTCCAAAGCCAAATATCCTTATCTGGACATTCTTTTCGAACGCGTTGTACCAGTTTGAGGATACTCGGTACATTTGCAGGGTGAAGGGGATCACCACCAGATAAAGAGAGGCCACGTCGTTTAATCCGAGTGTCCTTCAAATCAGCGATGATTTGATCTTCTGCTCGCTGGGTAAACGGTTGACCTGCACTCAGAGATTGGCTTGACTGATTGTAGCACCCACGACATTGATGTTCGCACCCCGAAACAAATAAAGTACATCGTGTACCAGGGCCATTCACCACATCAAGTGGGTAATATTGCATATAATTCATTCGGATTCATACCCATTAAAGGTGTTTCACTCGCCTTTTCACTTCTTCTTGCTTGCCAAAGTTAAACGGCCGAGCATCTGGGCTCCCCAAATATCCGCATACTCGACGTGTCACTGATACTTTAGTGGAATCATGATTACCACAATTTGGGCAAGTAAAGCCTTTACTCGTACACTCGAACTCGCCGTTAAAGCCACACGCATAGCATTCATCGATAGGTGTATTGGTTCCATAATATGGCACACGTGAGTAACTGTAATCCCATACATCTTCCAATGCTTCAAGGTTACGTTGCATGTTAGGAAATTCACCATAGCAGATAAAACCACCACTCGAGATTTCTGGGTATGGCATCTCAAAGTCAATTTTATCGTACGGGTTCACTTTCTTTTCCACATCTAGGTGGAAACTGTTAGTGTAATATCCCTTATCCGTCACTCCTTCAATAACACCAAACTCTTTGGTATCAATGCGACAGAAGCGGCTGCATAAGTTTTCACTCGGTGTTGCATACAGACTAAATCCATATCCCGTTTCATCCGTCCATTGGTTCACCGCTTTTTTCATGTATTGAATGATAGCAATGGCTTTTTCTCGAAGTATTTGGTCATCGTAGACATGACGGTCATTGCAAAACAGAGCTTGTATGGTTTCATGAATTCCGATATAGCCAAGGGAAATAGATGCTCGGCCATGTTTGAAAATGTCAGCAATCGCATCATCCGCTTGTAAACGTACACCACACGCCCCTTCCATATACAAAATAGGCGCGACACGAGCTTTAACATTTTCCAAACGACTAATACGAGTTTCTAACGCTTTACGAGCGAGGCGAAGGCGTGTATCTAATAAGTCGTAAAAAAGTGCTTCATTGCCTGCCGCTCGAAGCGCAATTCGCGGTAAGTTCAAGCTGACCACACCTAAGTTATTACGCCCTTCGTGAATAAACTCGCCATTCTCTTGGAACACCCCTAAGAAACTTCGACAACCCATTGGTGTTTTAAATGAACCGGTTATCTCCACCACTTTGTCATAGTTGAGGATATCCGGATACATTCTTTTTGAAGCACATTCAAGCGCGAGTTGTTTGATATCGTAATTAGGATCAGTAGAACGATGATTTAACCCATCTTTAATGGCAAAGACTAACTTAGGGAACACAGCTGTTTTATGGTTTTTTCCAAGCCCAGCAATACGATTGTTTAAAATGGACGTCTGAATTAAACGTGATGCCCAGCTTTTACCCAAGCCAAAACCAAAGGTAACAAAGGGGGTTTGCCCGTTTGCTGTATGCAAAGTATTCACTTCATATTCCAATGATTGGAAAGCGTCGTAGCACTCTTTTTCGGTTCGAGCCTTAGCAAAAGCTTGTTGTTCAGTAATGCCCCACTCTTTTGCTACCTCTAAATGTTTATCGAAGCTCGCGATGACATAAGGTTCTAGGACTTCATCAATCCTATTGATTGTCGTCCCACCGTAAATATGACTCGCCACCTGCGCGATAATTTGAGCGGTAACGGCCGTTGCCGTTGAAATCGATTTTGGCGTATCAATCTCAGCATTGCCCATTTTGAAACCATGGGTAAGCATGCCTTGTAAATCGATAAGCATACAGTTAAACATCGGAAAAAAAGGCGCGTAGTCGAGATCATGATAATGGATATCACCCGATTCATGAGCAAGCACAACATCTCGTGGCAAAATATGAGTTTTAGCGTAATGTTTCGCAACAATACCCGCCAATAAATCCCGTTGGGTAGGAATGACTTTACCATCTTTATTGGCATTTTCGTTGATCAGATCGAGGTTGCTTTCCTCGATAAGTCCCTCGATTTCACGCGTAAGTGCACTTTGCTTTTCTCTTGCAATATCGCGATCGTGTCGGTATTCGATATAAGAGCGTGCCAATGACTTATGTGGACCTTGCATCAGTTCATTTTCAACAAGATCTTGTATCTCATGGATATGAACTTCATCGTGATCACTCAGTTTCACTTCGATGGCAAGAGCAACATTGAGAGCATAAATGGCGATTTCTTTGCTTTTTTGCTCCGCTGCCGATTCAATAGCAACTTGAATTCGGGCTCTTTCAAAAGGCGCTCTCGAGCCATCTCGTTTGATTACGATTGGTTTCACATCGGTTCCTTAATTTGGATAAACATACGCGTTTAACAGCTTTGTTGTTTCACGACCAGGTATAAAGCTGTTCTGTTTTTTAGAGAAAGTTACTGACTCGGTATTTCCTTTTAGAGACCATGGTCAGGGTGGTTAAAGCACAACGCAATACCTCATCAGCTCGATATCATGCTCAAGATTCAAGTCAGTCTCTGAACGACCATTAGTACATATGTGCTACTTAACTTAATACACACCCACAACATATTGTGGCGTATTAAACGAAAAGCGCCATCTAAATACTTTGACTTTGATCAATAAAAAGCCGTCGTCGTACAATAAGAAAACAGCGCGAGCCTATTTCTAAAACCGTCAAAAACATGACTCAAACCCGACTAAATTTATAAAAATTAATGTTTGTTTTTCAAAAATTGACGCAGACCACTTTTCAGGTTCAATTTCAACAGGCTTTCCTCGCAAAACATCAACATCAGACATTTTCCTCTGAAGATATTGTAGTAGGATGTTCTATATGACCTTAAGATGCTTGGGTATATTAAAGAATATGCCACGCTGTCAAAAACGAGTTTATCCACGATGATAAGAATTTGTTTACTGCTAACTGTTTTATTGTTTAGTCGTCAAGGTATTGCCCAAAACCCCTCATTTACCGAACCTCTAAAATTCACCAGTTGGAACTTTGAATGGTTATCAAGTGGAAAAGGTAAAGTGATAAGAGACCAGCATGACTTCACTAAGTTGAGTCAGTATATGCAGCAATTATCGCCAGATGTTCTTGCCTTTCAAGAAGTGGACAGCACAGCTGCAATCCGAAAAGTGGTAGGAGACAATTACACCATTTACCTCTCCGACCGCACACAACGCCGTTATCAATCATTACAGTTCAGAGATATTAATCAGTACACCGGCTTTGCCGTCCGTAAAGGTTTAGATGTCATTGATGAGCCAGATTTTTCTGTTACCAAAGGGAGAAGTAAGCTGCGCTTTGCCAGTTATGTCGTTCTTAACCCAAACAAAAAGAATGAAATCCATCTGCTATCTGTTCATTTAAAAGCAGGATGCAGCGGAGCCTATAAAAATAGCCGGGACTGTAAAATCCTTAAGCAGCAAGGCCAAGCTCTGGCAAAGTGGATGAAAGAACGGGCTTCCAAGAAACAGAAATACGCCGTTCTAGGTGACTTTAATCATAATTTAGCGTATCCCGGTGACTGGCTTTGGTCGCAAATATCACGCGGCAATAGTGCCAAATTGATGACAAAAAATACGCCAGCTAAGTGTAAAGTACGTTCGAAGAAGAAACCCAATAAAACTCATCGGTTCCGCTCTTTGATTGACCATATTATTGTCAGCAATGCCGTGGCGGCCTCTGCCAGCACCCAAACACCTTTTAAGAGTCAAGATGTTCTGGATTACACACTCAGCGATCACTGCCCTATTTCAACGATTTTACAATAAAATTTCATTCCAAATAATTGTTGTTTTATACCTAAGTAATTTAAGAAAAAAACAGGGGGAAGTTAAACAATAACCAATACGTTTTCTGGCAACAAAAAATAACTAGGGATTGTAATTACTTCAGCTATCTCTAAAATCCCACAGAAATGAATCACAAAACCTATCTATGCCGAAACTTCATTCAAGCAACACGACAAACCGTTTAGATCTCACTGAAATTGAAACTTGTGAAAAAATTCAATCGGCATTAAAACCGAAATATCATAAACCTGACGTAAAACTCTGTTCAAGCCCTAGACTAACAGACAAAAATCTTGAGCGACGTTGGAAGGTTCTTGAGGCATACACAGATAAAGCACTACTACTAGATTCCTTCACTCAATCCCACTGTGAGCATTATGCACATAATATTGAGCATTTCATAGGTACAGTCAATTTACCTCTTGGAATAGCAGGCCCTCTTCGCGTCAATGGGTTATATGCCAATACCGATTACTTAGTTCCACTGGCAACGACTGAAGCTGCTTTAGTTGCATCATACAATCGTGGAGCAAATTTAATCACAGCAGCAGGAGGAGCAAGCACACTCCTCATTAGTGAAGGGGTAAGTCGTACTCCTGTATTTGCATTTCAATCTCTTGCAGAAGCCGCTCAATTTGTAAGCTGGGTAGTAACACAATATGACATTTTCCGTAAAGAAGCAGAGTCCACTACTACACACGGAAAGCTGAAAGATATTAATGTCCACATTGAAGGTAATCACGTCTACTTAGTGTTTGAATATGTCACTGGTGATGCTTCCGGACAAAACATGGTTACGATTGCAACGCATAATGTCTTCCATTACATCCTCAATCATAGTCCTGTTACCCCTATCGAAGCCTTCTTAGATGGTAATTTATCTGGTGACAAAAAAGCCAATAGCCACACACTACGCTCTGTCCGTGGCAAAAAAGTTTCAGCTGAAATCACTATCCCTGCAGAGTTAGTGAAAAAATATCTACATACAACGCCTGAAAGTATGGTCAAGTTCGGTAAAATGACCATGGTTGGAGGTCTTTTAAGCGGTTCTATTGGTATCAATGCTCACTATGCGAACGCATTAACCGCCCTTTACATAGCATGTGGACAAGACGCTGCCTGTGTAGCGGAATCTGCTGTGGGTATTACACGAATGGATATCAACGCAGAAGGTAATTTGTATGCGTCTGTGACGTTACCCAATATTATGGTTGGAACCGTTGGCGGTGGTACAGGGTTACCCACTCAGAAAGCATGTTTGGACATTCTTGGGCTGCATGGTAATGGCAAAGCAAAAGCCCTCGCAGAAGTGGCTGCCGCTTTATGTTTAGCTGGTGAGCTTTCCATAGTAGGTGCATTTTGTGCCGACCATTTTTCCCGAGCGCACCATAAACTAGCAAGGAAATAACCCGTATACCCAGAATCTTTTTACACCCAAGTAACTTTGTATACCTCTCTCAAAAAAAGAGAGGTATTACTAATCAACAACCTGAATCTATTGTCGCTTAAAGATGTTTCTTGCGCGCATTATCAAGACAACGCGTAACCGATTCTTGAATTAATTCTGCTGCACTTTGGTTACATTCGGGCAATTGCGTCTCGCTCTCAGCAATCGGCGTTACCCTGTCACCCCATTTAAGTAAAGCTGCGCCCCAAGTGAGACCCGCTCCAAATGCGGCCAGTAGAAGGTTTCCTCCCGGTTTTACCCTACCTTCTTCTAAGGCTTCACACAAAGCGATGGGCACCGTTGCTGCAGAAGTATTGCCATATTTATGAATATTGATAAACGCTTTCTCTTCATCTATACCCGTTAATTCACACAAAGTTTGAATGATTCGAATATTGGCCTGATGAGGGATAACAAGGTCAATATCATCGGTTGTTAGCTCAGCATTTTTTAAGACATTTTTTGCAGCCAGTCCCATCCCTTTTACTGCGCGTTTGAAAATCTCCTGACCGACAAAATCGAAATGCCAAAATGCGTTATCTGGACAGAAACGATCCATCGCTGAACCAAATTTTGGCACCGATAAAATATCGCGCCCATTGGCATCACACCCGACTTTAGACTGCATCAGCCCTAGCGGCTGTTCTGTACGGCTGAGCACGACCGCCCCAGCTCCATCCGCAAAGAGAACGGCAGAGTCTCTTAACGACCAATCAATATAGAACGACAGTCGTTCTGCTCCAATGACAACCGCATGATGGTAATTACCTGCTTGAATTAACCTGGTTGCTGTTTCTAACCCATAGATAAAACCTGTGCATGCCGCATTTAAATCAAAGGAAGCTGCAGAGCGAATTCCTAAATTCTGTTGAACCTTAGAGGCAATGTTTGGAATCAAGGTATCAGGCGAGCAAGTCGCAACAATGATAATATCGATATCGGAGACTTCAAGACCAGCCCGTGCTATTGCATGCTGGGCGGCGACGGTTGCAAGATCAGAGGTATTAACATGGCTGATTCGTCGACTTTCAATCCCTGTTCGAGTCTTTATCCATTCATCTGATGTGTCGATAAACGTACTCAGTTCTTCATTAGATAATGTCGCTGGTGGGATACATTTCCCCCAGCCTGTAATTTCAGCATAAAAATTTGTCATCCAAGCACCATTTAATGTTGATTTCTTGGGGATTTCCCTAGAAGCTGTAAAGATCTTACTCTGCCTAGCCTACTCGTAGGCAGCAGGATGAAAATAAGTATATGCAACAAGTATAATTATGCGAGATTGAAATTGAGTCCACTTACATTAATCCGACTCTAGTTGATGTCCAGCAATCAATGTATGTTCAATTAAAGCTTCTTTCATGATCGCCTAATTTTCAGCAAATACAAAAAGATAGAAACAAAGGAAAACATCATGTCATCATTTAAAACTCGCTGCCCTTCTTGTGGCAGTTTAAACCGTGTTCCTAATGAACGAGTGTCAGAGTCCGCAAACTGTGGAAAATGCCAGCAAGCTTTGTTTGATGGAGCACCAATAGAAGGAACGATTGATAATTTCTCTGCCCTACTAGAAAGTGACCTTCCTGTCGTTGTCGATTTTTGGGCACCGTGGTGCAACCCTTGTGTTGGGTTTTCCCCAGTTTTCAGTGATGTGGCAAATGAAAAAAATGGCAAGTTACGCTTTGTCAAGGTAGATACCGAAGCTCAGCAGCAACTTGCCGCTCAATTTGGCATTAGAAGTATCCCTACGGTCATGGTATTTAAAGGTGGTCAGCGCCTTGACACCATCAATGGTGCACTGCCTAAGACTCAGTTTGAACAGTGGCTAAATCAAGCACTTAATAAATAATACTAGCAGCTGGCCTACTTGTTAGGCTGGCTTTTTTTACCCCATCAAATTCTCTAAACTTCGATAAATATTTTTTGTCGACACGACAGAAATTTATCAGTTTACTTGACGATTAAATCACCTATTATGCGCGCCTGATCACTCTTTTATTAATCAAATTTTTAGGCGTAAAACATTGGACAACATCGTCAACACCCCAGTATCTCCAAAAGTTACAGTTCCGGTCATTGCACTGTCTCTTTATGCAGTAGCATCTGGTTATTTAATGAGCTTAATCCCTCTGATGTTAGGCGAATACCACATCTCTGTCGATTACGCGAGTTGGTTGGCCAGTGTTTTTTATGGCGGACTTTTGGTGGGTGCTGTTTTTTTTGAACGAGTTGTTCGCCTACTCGGTCACAGACAAGCCTTTGTTGGCTGCCTAGTCGCATTTTCTTGCACCGTTATGATTATGCCCTTGCTTCCGAATCCTAGCGTTTGGCTCATTGCCCGTTTTATCGCGGGTATCGCAGTTGCGGGGGTCTTCGTCATTGTTGAGTCTTGGCTGATGTCAGGAGAAGAAGCCACTCGAGCAAAACGACTCAGTTTTTACATGCTCTCTCTTTATGGTGGCTCAGCTCTTGGCCAGTTTGGTATTGGCGTATTAGGTGTCAGCGGAGGAGTGCCATTTGTTGCAATCACAACGCTCATCATGATCGCTATATTAGTGTTGCTGTTTATCGACTCTGAACAACCAAAAAGTCACGAGTCAACGGCGTTATCACTTAAACAAATCATGAAGCTAAGCCATGCCGCTATTATTGGCTGTATCATATCAGGGCTAACACTAGGGTCTATTTATGGCATGATGCCAGTGGAATTAGCAAACCGTAATATTAATCATCAAGATATTGGAACATTAATGGCTTTGGTTATCTTAGGCGGTATGCTGGTTCAGCCAATGGTAACAACACTGAATAAATACATGGGAAGAACGGTACTCATGGCTTTTTTCTGTATATTGGGTATTTTTTCAATCGGGCTGACATTCATCTCAAGCTCAACAGCAGTCTTAGCCATCGCTTTGTTTTTGATTGGAATGGCGATCTTTGCCCTATACCCGATTGCTATCAACCTAGGTTGTGAAGGCTTAGAAGAGCGATACATCGTCTCTGCAACCCAAGTCATGCTGTTTAGCTACAGCATTGGCTCAGTCGTAGGGCCTGTAGTCGCTGACCAATTTATGGATAAAATACACGGTTTGTTAGGGTATTTATTTACGGCTTTGCTCGCAACGTGTATCTATATGTTGCTTGCAGCTGCTCGCTCAAAACGTCCAATGGCGACGGGCCTGTAAACAAAGCCTTAAACTGCAAACTTTCTGGGGTCTATTTCTCTTTCGAAATGAAACAGTATTCGAAAAGTCAACAGACCCTAAATCACAATATCTCTAAAGTCACAAGATGGCTAAGCTATTGTTATATTTAAGAGAGTTTTCCAACTTTCCACCGTTATTGCTAACGCCAAAGACTGGGGTTCACCTTATCATCAACGCTTCCACCCCAGCAGTTGAAGTGCTTATGTTGTAAATGATCACAAAAGTGACTATCCTTCCGTGCGTCACAAAGGAATCAACCATGAACCGTAAGAAAAAAATTAATCAAATATTAAAAGCCAAGCAAAAGAAAATGAATGCTAAGCTGCATAAAAGTAACAAGCCTCGTTATATTTCAAAAGCAGAACGCGCTAAAATGGAAAACGAAGAACAGCAGCCACAAGAGCAAAGCTCGAACAGCTCTCTAACAGAGTCCTGAGTTCGTTATATCTTATACAAAGGCCATGGCCTGCATTACCATGGCCCCTAATTTGTTAGGTTTCTTATTATCATTTACTTCCAAGTAATATTAACCTATCTTCGACAAAGCTGACTTTTGTAATACTTGGTTAATTCCTACTGCTTTTTCAATGACGGTAATTAAATCCCCAGCCGTTACCATGCCTTTATCCTCAATTGATGCCGTTAGTTGCTCCACCATGAATGGAGGCAATGCATACTGAGTTGATAACTCATTCTTAAGCGCCTCAATAACAGAATTTGTCTCAGTCAGATTAACATCAAAGGCTATCGAATCCCCACTTTTCTCCTCTTTACCACTAGGTATAGAAGCTACGGCTTTATCTTTCAATTCCATTTGAGCATTCATTTCTAACACATCATTCATCTTTTTAGATTGATGAAAGTGTCCAATACTGTCACGTTTACTCATTGCACAATACATTCACAAGGTAAATAACTTGAGCAACATGCTATACCAAATGTGAAATATCACTTATCAATATTGGACAAAGTTTTAACAATTTTAAGTGAAGCTGATAGAGAGATTGAAAGAGAACACAAGCAAAATAGCGGCTACTTCAACCGACGAACTACTTATTCAATCCTATTGCTGCCACTTTGTTATACCTGCGCTGTTTCTGAGGCAGTCGCCTGATTCGGCAAAACATAAGGGATTTCGACTTCTTTTAAACGCGCAGTGAAATGCCTTAGTACTGATGGCTCATAAGTGAAAGTTAAACTTTTATCCTTGTGCACCACGTTTTGCTTCACCTTTTCAAACGCTTCAATCACATAATCTATATGAGTTTGGGTATAAGTCGCTCTTGGCAATGCCAGGCGTAAAAATTCAGCAGAGCACTTTGACTTCCGCTGATGGTTATGAAATCTAGAAACTTTGAGTTCTAGATTTCAAATATTTTATTTTGTCTACAGACAATTAGTTTGAGTGTTTTGGATTAAATAATCACATGGGTCTATATGTATTCCACCAAAGCTTATTCCAATCATCATACGGAGCAAAATATGAGCCCATGCCAGGATCTGGTTCTTTACCTTGCCATATTTTCCCGTTTTTATCGAATGAGCGACCCCAAACTGTTTTTTTAGATGCTGTAACAGGCAATTGAGTTTTGTTGGCTAAATTTTGTGCAAAGTCCTTTTTTCCAGCATAACAGACGAGTAAACGGATGGAATCTACTTGATGATCACTGGTAACATCTCTGCTGATTGCATTAGAAATAATATTGACATCATTGTATTGCCCTGCAGCCGATTTCATTGTTACTCTACCGTAAGATTTACTACCATGTGCTCTTACGTTCAATCTGGATTTACCATCAACCTGATCGATAAACCAATCAAACTCTTTATACTTACTTGCTTGCATTGGATGTGATGATTGAAATTTATTTCGACCAATGGGAATACCGTCTTTAAATATTGAGTACCCATTAGGAGACATCGCTCTGCGGCTTAATTGTTTATTTATTGAACTTACCCCTCGATTGAAAGCATGCCCAACGCCAAAAGCACCAAGCCCAACAATGGCACCTATTCCTGCATTGATACCAGCTTGCTTCACTGGTGTACCAGTAGCAACGTTCAACCCAAAATCTGCCCCACCTGACACCACCGCATCAGCAACCGCAAGGCCAACTTGGACACTTGTTTTTGCGCCTTGC
>NZ_BJXJ01000023.1 GCF_007990935.1 Vibrio sagamiensis NBRC 104589 | reverse complement strand
CGGGTCATCGCTTGATGCGACTGCTGGCGAAGGGTCAATGGCTTCAGAAGAGACATCTTGTTTTTCTTTCAATGCTTTACGTTCGCGAGCCAATCGTTTACGTTCTTCCCTCAGCTTGCTCATTTCTTTGTTGTCAGGCTCTGTCTGTCCAGCTTCTTTGGCTGCGGCCTGTTTTGCTTTGGCTTTAGCAATTGCAGCCGCTACAGCCGGTTTAACGGTAGGCTCTATGTTAGTTTCAGAAGCGTCTTTTTGTGCTTTGACTCTCGCGATTGCCGCTGCAACGGCGTCATCACCCCCTGATGCCTTCATGTCTTTACGGCGTTCATCGGCTGCTTTTTTGAACCGGTTTTCACGTTCAGCTTTTTCTCGCTCCATACGGGCTTGTTTTTCTTCGAAGCGGGCTCTTGCTCTTTCAGCCGCCGCAGCTTCTTGTGACTGAGAGCGTATTTCTGCTTTCGCTTGGCGGTAATACTCAACCAAAGGAATTTCACTTGGACATACAAAGGCGCAAGCTCCACACTCAATACAATCCTGGAGGTTGAGCTCTTCGAGCTTTTCGTACTCTTTGCTTTTTGCATACCATTGCAATTGTTGAGGGAGTAACGTGGCAGGACACACTTCAGCGCAGGCTCCACAGCGTATGCATTCCATTTCGTTTTTTGAAATAGCTATTTCACGTTTTTTCGGTGCCAGAATACAGTTCGCGGTTTTTGTAATAGGTACTTGAGCATGAGGGAGGGTAAAGCCCATCATTGGGCCACCCATAATCAGGCGCTGTAGCTTTCGTTCAGCTTTATAACCAAACTCATCTAGAAGCGCTTGTACTGGAGTACCGAGTAAAGCCCAAACATTGCGAGGTTGTTTAAAGGTATCACCAGTCAGTGTGACAACACGGTTAATCATAGGCTCGCCGTCAATGACAGCACGCTTAATTGAGTAGAGTGAACCTACGTTTTGTACTAAAACACCAATATCAGCAGGAATGGCACCACTGGGGATCTCTTTATTGGTTAAGATCTTGATAAGCTGCTTCTCTCCACCAGAAGGGTACTTGGTTGGAATCACGCGGATAATAATGTTTTTCTCTTTTGCTGCGTGCTCAAGCGCTTTTATTGCATCAGGTTTGTTATCTTCGATACCGATAATTGTCAGTTTGGGCTTAAGGATATGTTCAACAATTTCGATCCCTTGCAATAGCTCGTCCGCATATTCCTGCATAAGTTTATCATCGGCAGTAATATAGGGCTCGCACTCTGCTGCGTTAACGATGAGTATCTCTGTTCGTGCAAGGCCTGATTGAAGTTTTTTTGCTGTTGGAAAGCCTGCGCCACCCATGCCAGAAATACCCGCTAGACGAATGGTATCAATCAGAGACTCATTCGACATTTGGGTATAGTCTTTAATCGGTGTTCTTGGACACCAAGTATCATTGCCATCAGGAATAATAATTGCGCAAAGCTCGGCCAGTCCGGAAGGGTGGGCAACAGTCCTATGCTCTATGGCTTGTATATGTCCTGAAGTCGGAGCATGAACAGGAATAGTAAAACCGGTATCAGAAGCGGTCAGTGGCTGACCTTTTAAGACGTAGTCCCCTGCAGCAACCAGTAAGTTACCCGATTTGCCAATGTGCTGTTTTAATGGGAGCACAATTTCTGAGGGGATAGAGGCATGCACTAATGACATCTTGTTGGATTGCTTTTTATTTTCTGCTGGATGTACTCCACCAGGAAAGTCCCATAATGAGCCAGCACGAATTTGTTCAATCAAAGACAACATATCAAACCTTAATTAATCGAATTACTTCGGTGAGCTGAATCAGCAGCATCCGTAATATTTGTCACAGGAATGGCATTCAATTGCCATTTCCAGCTATCGGTGGTCGTTTCTAATGGGATCATTTCAATACAGTCTGTTGGACATGGTGCGACGCATAAGTCGCAGCCAGTACACTCGTCTTTAATCACTGTGTGTAGTGCTTTAGTTCCACCGACTATGGCGTCAACGGGACAAGCTTGAATACATTTCGTGCAACCAATACACATGTCTTCATGAATGAAAGCAACGGTTTTGACGTTATCAACGAGGTCATGTGCAGATTCTTCTGCCTCAACTCCCATGAGATCGGCCAGTTTCTCAATGGTAGCCTGGCCGCCTGGAGGACATTTATTGATTTTGTCACCGTTAGCAATTGCTTCTGCATAAGGCCTACAACCAGGGTAACCGCATTGCCCGCATTGGGTTTGAGGCAATAATGAATCAATTTGGTCAACGATTGGATCTGCCTCTACTTTAAAGCGTATAGAAGCAAAACCAAGTATAGCGCCGAAAATAGCGGCAAGTAGGGCGATGGCAATGATAGCGATAAAGATAGTATTCATCTTTTTTATTTCACCAATCCAGTAAAGCCCATAAAGGCAAGAGACATGAGGCCTGCAGTGATCATTGCGATAGAAGCGCCTTTAAAAGGCACAGGGACATCCGCCGCTGCAATACGCTCACGCATTGAAGCAAATAAGATCAGTACAAGAGAGAAGCCAACAGCGGCTCCAAAACCATAGATAATAGACTCTATGAAATTATGGTTTTCATTAATATTCAGCAAAGCCACACCTAAAACAGCACAGTTTGTTGTAATTAATGGTAAAAAGATCCCAAGCAAGCGGTATAACGTTGGACTAGTCTTGTGGACAACCATTTCAGTGAACTGAACCACGACGGCGATGACCAAAATAAAACTCATGGTTCTTAAGTACTCAATCCCCAGTGGTCGAAGAATGTAACTCTCCACTAAGTATGCTGAGACTGAAGCTAGGGTAAGAACAAAAGTTGTAGCCAGCCCCATACCAACCGCTGTCTCTAGCTTCTTAGAGACTCCCATAAACGGGCATAGGCCAAGAAATTTGACCAGCACAAAATTATTAACCAAAACTGTTCCAACTAACAGCAGCATATATTCGGTCATAGTTAACACATTCATTGTAATCCAATATCTCTATTATCGTGCTTTGTGACATCAATAACAACCAGTGAAAGATAAGGTTTTCAGTATTTAGGTTGATAGCAATAGAAAATAAGCACTAATCGTTTCGTGACTCCTTAGTTGTCAATGTGACGACTAAAAACCTGATTATTAGGTAATAACAATTTTTATGGAGTAATAGAATTAACAGATCCTAACAGTGTGCCACTGGTTGCATTTTCGATTAAGACACACACACCCTTTTTGTTCATATTTTTATATTTTTTTAATAAACCCTTAACATTATGATATTTTATTTATTTCCCTTAAGGTGCAATAAATAAGTATGTTTTATGTTTATTATTTTTTATTTTGAGTAAATTAACAATTTACTTATAGTGAGTTTTGAGTTGTGCTTTTTTGAAAGTTTTTTGTCTAAATTTAATGATTATTTTTTATTAAATTCTTATTAAACAATGACTTGTATTGTTTTTTTTGTCATTTTGTTGTGTGAGTTTGATTTGGGCGGTGGTAAGGCCAGGTTTTTGGTTTTAATTGAAGTTAAAAGGGTTAAAAGCCTAATTAGGAAATTATGTATAGAATAAAAAATTGGTTAATAGATACAGAACACCCTTTAGTTAAGAACATATTAACCAACGAAGAACGTCGAATAGGGTATCATGATCATCTTGTAATATTAATCCTATGTAAAAATACTGGGAAAGTGACGACTAAAGAAGAGTTGTTAACGGGGGCGTGGCCAGGGAAACATGTATCTGAAGGTTCACTTACGCAATCAATTCGTTCCATAAGGCAACTTTTAGAAGACAGTGGTAAGGAACAAAAGTATCTCAAGACAGTTGCAAAAATAGGCTATAAGTTTGAGAGCGAAACCGTTCAAAAAACTCATGAGAAGGATATCGGACATACATTAAGAAATATTTCAGAGCATGTAATATCAGAAAGTGAAGGGCTAGTTGCTGCGCCACACGAAGCTCAAAAATTAAAAGTAGATAAACCAGAAAACAACGTTTTAAGCTACACCTGTATTACTTTAGGTTTAGTGTTTCTTTTGATTGCTGTTTATTTGCCATTTTTTAACTCAAAACCAAAATTTGAAGCGAGCTCTTGGATCTCAATGGAAAAAGTTCAAGTATCAGAACTATTAACCATATATTTTGAACCAGGTCTGGATACTCGTGATATTTCGGTAGGCGTAGCTCCTTATGTTGCAGAACTGAAGAGAAAGGGAGAGCTTAGCCGTGCAATCTTGTTGTATACGAGTAAAACGCTTTCAATCGTTACTCTTAGCGATTCCGCATCGCCACATAACGTGGTTATCATATTGAATAAAAACGACAGCAGCCAAAAATTGGTTTCGATTATTAAGGAAGAAATGCATCACTATGATCATTGATAAGAAAAGAAGCTTAATCTTTCTCTCTACTAGCATTAGTATAATGATAGTCTCTCTATTGATAAATTTGACCTTTACGAAGGAAAAGGGTACTACCGTGAGCGTAAGGACTAACTATGTTTCATCAACGCATCACTATGTTGCAACCGAACACATAGAAGCTTTCATAAGAGATAATAAATTTGAATCACTCACAATGTTAAAAGAGACCGGTATGGAAGATATGCTTAAAATGCATACATCTGGTTATATAACAACAAATAATAAGGGATTATATCATGCAACAATTGTTAATGAAGAAATTCAAGATGTTGATATAGATTTGAAAGAAACCAAAGGCTTATATCTTTTCAAAAAGTATATTAGTGCAAAGCGTAAACGTGCATTTATGAAGTCAATCCAAATCGCAGAAGAACTACCAGGTGGGTATCTGCTGTTAATATCAGACGAACCGATAACGAAAATGACAGTTGCAAAGGTCGATTTACTGTAATGTTTTGTTTTTGAAAGGTAATCATCATTGTCGTGGTGTATCTAGAAACAATGATTTCAATGTATTTATTTTTACCTCGTCTCTATTGTTTTAAGTGTTCTCAAGATGACTTGTCCAGAGTGATGTTATTGATTTTATTTCCAGTAAAACATCGCTACGTCATCATGAGAAATTTCAAAAGTTATCGTTCAAAATTGTTTGGCGAAAGAGTTTTACCTATGGTTCTATGGATATAGCCATTTAAAATGCTTAAGTATATAGTGTCCTTGCTTTATTTTTCTTAATATTATTTGCGTCAAAAACGATTAAAACTAATAATTTTATGAAAATAGGTGATGATATGCCTTAATTCATAATTCTAAAGAATTTAAAAAGTCTTTACTTTCTTAAAGGCTTTACTGCGAAAGGGCTCGAAGTACTTATCCACCAAAATTGTGGATAACTATGTTAATGAAAATTGAGTAAGGTCATATCTCTATCTAGACGAGTCTTATCACATTTTTACAGTGGGTTATCATTTTGTTTTCAAGTGATGTAATTGATTAAATACAGCATGATCAGATCATTATTGTTAGTGAGACATATCATCTCATTTGCCTAAACCACCTTACCCAAATCACGTTGTAAGTGAATCTAATCAGACATGTTTGTCTTACCCACACATGATTCTTTGTCATTAATCTTCAGCTAGAATTTTGCACTCATTGGATGGTGGGTATAATGTTCCGTACCAATAATGCTTAACAATATGTGAGAATCGCATTAGGTATCTCACGGAAATGAATTAATATAAAGTTATTTGATAGCAATAGCAGCCGAAGATTGGATGAGTTAAGGATGGTTATGAGCAAAGTATATGAATTAGTGTCTGAATATAGTCCCTCAGGCGATCAGCCCACAGCAATCCATCAGTTGGTGGAAGGCTTAGACTCAGGCTTGGCCCATCAAACTCTTCTAGGTGTGACGGGTTCTGGTAAAACTTTTACCCTCGCAAATGTCATTGCAAAAGCACAAAGACCTGCGATTCTTCTTGCTCCAAATAAAACCCTAGCGGCGCAACTTTATGGTGAGATGAAGGCTTTTTTCCCAAACAATGCAGTAGAGTATTTTGTTTCCTATTATGATTATTACCAACCAGAAGCTTATGTTCCAACAACGGATACTTTTATTGAAAAAGATGCTTCTGTTAATGCGCACATTGAACAAATGCGTTTGTCTGCAACAAAAGCATTATTAGAGCGTAAAGATGCGATTATTGTTGCGTCAGTGTCTGCAATTTATGGCCTTGGTGATCCTGAATCTTACTTACAAATGATGTTGCATTTACGACGAGGTGACGTCATTGATCAACGTGATATGTTAAGGCGTCTTGCTGAACTGCAGTATTCTCGTAATGATATATCCTTTGAAAGAGGTCAATTTCGGGTTCGTGGTGAAGTGATTGATATTTTTCCTGCAGAATCTGACCAAGATGCTGTTCGTATTGAAATGTTCGATGATGAAGTCGATTGTATTAGTGTGTTTGACCCTTTGACAGGAGTAGTAAAACAAAGAGATTTACCGCGCTACACAATCTACCCCAAAACCCATTATGTGACACCACGTGATCGAATCTTGGATGCTATTGAACAGATTAAAATTGAGCTCGAATCGCGTAAAAGTCAGTTTCTTGATGATAATAAGTTACTTGAAGAGCAGCGCATCTCACAACGAACGCAGTTCGATATTGAAATGATGAATGAACTTGGTTTTTGTTCTGGTATTGAAAACTATTCTCGCTACTTGAGTGGGCGAGCTGAGGGTGAGCCGCCGCCAACATTATTTGATTACTTGCCTAATGATGGTTTATTAATTATCGATGAATCGCATGTTACTGTACCTCAAATCGGTGCAATGTATAAAGGTGATCGCTCGCGCAAGGAGACCTTAGTTGCCTTTGGTTTTCGTTTGCCCTCCGCCCTTGATAATAGGCCAATGAAGTTTGAGGAATTTGAAGCAATTTCTCCACAGACAATTTTTGTTTCAGCGACTCCTGGTAACTATGAACTAGAGAGATCAGATGGAGAAATTGCCGATCAAGTCGTTCGCCCAACAGGCTTGCTTGATCCAGAAATAGAAGTACGGCCAGTGTTGACTCAGGTCGATGACTTATTATCAGAAATACGCATTCGCAGTGCTATTAATGAGCGAGTTTTGGTGACTACTTTGACGAAGCGTATGGCTGAAGATTTAACAGAATACCTGCATGAACATGATGTACGAGTGCGATATTTACACTCAGATATTGATACTGTTGAGCGAGTGGAAATCATACGTGATCTTCGTCTAGGAGAGTTTGATGTCTTGGTTGGTATCAACCTACTGCGTGAAGGTTTAGATATGCCAGAGGTTTCTTTAGTGGCGATTCTGGATGCGGATAAGGAAGGTTTTTTACGTTCAGAACGCTCTCTTATTCAGACAATTGGTCGAGCGGCGAGAAATATTAACGGTAAAGCCATTCTATATGGTGATTCGATTACTAAGTCGATGAAAAAAGCTATGGATGAAACCGAAAGACGACGTGAAAAGCAGCACGCTTACAACTTAGAAATGGGTATTATTCCCCAAGCTCTGAAACGTAATATCAAAGATATTATGGAGTTAGGTGACATCACCAAGTCTAAACGTCAACGAACTCAAAAGACTGTACCTCTGTCTAAAGTTGCTGAACCTTCGAAGGCTTACACGGTTATGACACCTCAGCAACTAGAGAAAGAGATCAGTAAGCTAGAGACAGAAATGTATCAGCACGCACAGAATCTTGAATTTGAATTAGCTGCACAAAAGCGTGATGAAATTGAAAAATTACGCTCCCAATTCATTACCAATAGTTAGGGGTATTTCTTTGAAAATATCTACTTGAGGGGCTCGATTCTGAAAATTGCGTGATTTATTCCATTCTATCGCAGTCTAAAAATTGCAAAGTGCAATGCGTAATGCGATTATTGTGTAAAAGACAAAACAAATTGCTCATTATATGCAACCAACACCAATTGGCCCTAAATCACGTTATCTTTTGATGGTCGAAGACACGGCCTCAGTGGCGGCTTTGTACCGCTCCTATCTTACCCCTCTCGGAATTGATATTAACATTGTCGGAACTGGTAGGGATGCGATCGAGAGCCTTAAAAACCGAACACCTGATCTCATACTTCTGGATCTACGCTTACCTGACATGACGGGCATGGATGTCCTTCATGCTGTGAAGAAAAATCACCCAGATGTCCCGATTATTTTCATGACAGCTCATGGTTCTATTGACACGGCAGTTGAGGCGATGAGACATGGGTCGCAAGACTTTCTTATCAAACCCTGTGAAGCAGACCGCCTTCGAGTCACAGTTAATAATGCGATTCGCAAAGCAACTAAACTGAAAAACGAAGCTGATAACCCTGGTGAGCAAAATTACCAAGGTTTTATTGGCAGTAGTCAAACGATGCAGCAGGTATATCGTACGATTGACTCAGCAGCAAGTAGTAAAGCAAGTATATTTATCACAGGTGAAAGCGGTACAGGCAAAGAAGTATGTGCTGAGGCAATTCATGCCGCGAGTAAACGTGGTGATAAACCTTTCATTGCGATTAACTGTGCTGCAATACCTAAAGACTTGATTGAGAGTGAACTTTTTGGGCATGTAAAAGGTGCCTTTACTGGAGCGGCAAATGACCGCCAAGGTGCGGCAGAGTTAGCAGATGGTGGTACCCTCTTTCTCGATGAATTGTGTGAAATGGATTTAGATCTCCAAACTAAGTTATTACGCTTTATCCAGACAGGCACTTTTCAAAAAGTAGGCTCCTCAAAAATGAAAAGCGTTGATGTACGCTTCGTTTGTGCAACCAATAGAGATCCTTGGAAAGAAGTTCAAGAGGGACGTTTTCGTGAGGATTTGTATTACCGCCTTTATGTTATCCCTCTTCATCTGCCACCTCTACGAGAACGTGGAGAAGACGTTATTGAGATAGCTTATTCTTTGCTTGGTTACATGTCTAAAGAAGAAGGAAAAAACTTTGTTCGCTTTGCAGCTGAAGTTATTGCACGATTTAATAATTATGAGTGGCCAGGTAATGTGCGACAGCTACAAAATGTACTAAGAAATATTGTGGTTTTGAATAATGGCAAAGAAATTACACTAGAAATGTTGCCACCCCCACTCAATCATCCTATTTCGAAAATTCTTGAAGTAACACCAGTGCAAAATCAATTGATGAAAGCTTCAGATATTCTTCCTTTATGGATGACTGAGAAAATAGCAATTGAGCAAGCAATTAAAGCCTGTGATGGTAATATTCCACGTGCTTCAGGTTATTTGGATGTCAGCCCTTCAACCCTGTATAGAAAACTACAGGCATGGAACAGCAAGGAAGAAAAACAGAGCGTATGAATACAAGTGTATTAAGTCAGAAAAAAATTGAAGGGTTGTCTGCAGAGATCGGTAGTGAAAATATTCCTATTTTACTGGATATCTTTATTGGAGAAATGGGTATCTACATTGACAATCTTATTAATATTCAAGGTGTAGAACAACAGGTTTATTTAAAAGAGATAAGTCATGCACTTAAGAGCAGTGCTGCAAGTTTCGGCGCAGAACGACTATGTGAACTGGCAATTTCTATCGACAAAAAAGCCAAACTGAATCAATGTCAAGATCTGGAGAATGAGGTCAGTGCAATGCTCGCTTTACTTCAGATTACTCGTGAGGTCTATAGCTCTTGGGCTAACTAGTATTCTCTTACCTAAACTATGTATGAAACGTTAGCAAAAACTCAAAGCCCTCCTGATGTCGAAGGGCTTTTTTAACGCGAGTCGTCCTATATCGAGGTTTCTTTCTCGATAGTGAGCCTTTATTTTAATCGTAGCTGGGATTCTATAGTTAGCTTCAGTTTGTCTCGATCATGGCGCCAGTCTCTGTTTGTTGAAGCTAATGATTCTGTTACTACGTTCCAGCTTTCTGATACTTCTTGCTCAGCTTGCTCAGTTAGGACCACATCAATTTTTCTGCCATTGCAGGCACGTTCACACCATTCTAGTTTTTGCTTCATTGACATATGTCCTGCAGGCCCATGTTCTGGGCTTAAATTTGCAATGAAAATAACTTTTGCAGAGGTGTTATTTGCAATGGCTTTTCCTAATTCAGGTAACAGTAATGGGGGCATGATGCTGGTTAAAAAGCTGCCAGGCCCAAGAATAATAGCATCAGCTGCTTTAATTGCTAAAAGTGTTTCTTTTGTCGCTGGGACTTCTGGTGATAAATCTAATCGGCGTAGTGTTGATGTCATATCGTCGATATTGGTTTCACCTGTTACCCACGAGCCTTCAGTTGATAAAGCTGTAAGGTCAGAAGGATGCTCTGACATTGGAATAATATTAACATCCACCTTAAGCATGTTTCTAATAAGGTCAATGGCTTCTAAAGGACGAACAGAGAGGTTGTCCAAGGCTGTTAGCATCAGGTTACCTAAGTTGTGCCCATCAAGTTCACCAGCACCTTTGAATCTATACTCGAACATCATCGAACTGACTGAAGGCTCTGTGATCAATTGGTTGATACAGTTGCGAGTATCTCCCCAAGCGATACCGCCTTGGCAGTGCCTTATTCTTCCTGTGGAACCACCGTTATCCGTAGTTGCAACAATACCTGTTGCATTGCCACCAAAATCTTTTAAGGCCGCTAAGATTCGGCCTAACCCATGACCACCACCAACAGCAACTATTTTCTTTGTCGAGTATATATCCATGATGCTTTTTAAATGTTTGTATAAGACAAGGATAATTTACCTTAAAGAATATGAGAGAGGTACTTGATTTGTGAAAATTTGTGTAGATGGTGGTTTTTTTTCACTGGCTTCTTAAGTCAATATTAAGTATTTTAAATAAAGCTATTAGAGAGTGACTTTCTTTAATTGCCATAACTCCGAGCTCATTGTGCTAAGTCAATATTATTGATACTCATTACGAGTATCCTAAGTCTTATTGATAGGCATCTTGAGCCAGTGGCATGTTGCCACAAGGGCAAAATTGGAAATGACTTTGCCTCCCGTATTTGGAAAGGTGTTCCGTGGCACAACAATTAGAAGATAAATTTCATCGTAAGTTTTATTACTTGCGTCTTTCTGTAACTGACGTGTGTAATTTTAAATGTACATATTGCCTTCCTGATGGTTATAAACCTTCGGGGAAGAAAAACTCATCTTTTTTGTCCCTACCTGAGATCTATCGTGTTACCAAGGCATTTGCTGATTGTGGCACATCAAAAGTTCGTATTACTGGTGGAGAGCCGAGTTTACGTAAAGACTTTACCCAAATCATTGAGACCGTTGCCAACATACCAGGAATTAACCAAATTGCGACCACGACTAATGGTTACCGAATGGCGAAGCACGTTGCTGACTGGCGTTCCGCAGGCTTGACTCATATTAATGTTAGCGTGGATAGCCTTGATCCACGTATGTTCCTGCAAATCACTGGTGAAAATAAGTTCGCACAAGTGATAAGTGGCATTGATAGAGCATTTGAGATTGGTTACGAGAAAGTCAAAGTTAACGTAGTCTTAATGAAAGATTTGAACCATCGTGAATTGCCAGCTTTTCTTCAATGGATTAAAGACCGTCCCATTCAGTTACGTTTTATCGAGTTAATGCAAACAGGTGAAATGGACGATTTATTTAATAAACATCATGTTTCCGGTGTTGCGATCAGAAACCAACTTATTGCTGATGGTTGGCTGCTCAAGACTCGTTCACAACAAGACGGTCCAGCTCAAGTGTTCTTTCATCCGGATTACAAAGGTGAAATTGGTTTGATCATGCCTTATGAGAAAGGTTTTTGTCAGAGCTGTAATCGATTACGTATCTCTGCAACAGGGAAATTACATTTGTGTTTGTTTGGGGATGATGGCATAGATTTGCGTGACTTATTACAGCAAGACGAGCAGGAAAAGGCATTAATTGCACGAATTCAATCTCAGTTACAAACAAAGTCCATCAGTCATTCATTACATGATGGCCATACAGGGATGACGCCACATTTTGCCTCGATCGGAGGGTAAACGTATGTGCTTTGTCAAACGGATGCCGATAGTTATTTTAATAGTGGTTTTAGTAAAATTCATAGTGGGTGAATAAATGGGACATGCAGAAAGTAAATTTCAAGCAGCATCAATCGCAGTCTTGACGGTATCTGATACTCGTACTGAAGAGAATGATACTTCAGGGGGTTATCTGGTTGAACAAGCAAAAGAAGCAGGCCATCATATATTAGAAAAAAAAATAGTGGTTGATGATAGATACAAAATTCGCGCGATCGTGTCGCAATGGATTGCTGATGAAAGTATTCAAGCGATCTTAGTTACAGGCGGAACAGGTTTTACCTCACGTGATAGTACTCCTGAAGCGTTGAAACCACTTTTTGACAAAGAAGTAGAAGGTTTTGGTGAGTTATTCCGTATGGTATCTTATGAGGAGATCGGTACTTCAACAATTCAATCTCGCGCTGTTGCAGGCTTTGCTAATCATACCGTCATATTTGCAATGCCAGGTTCGACAGGTGCGTGTCGGACGGGTTGGACAAAAATTATTCAACAACAGCTCGATGCTAGCCATCGCCCATGCAACTTTATGCCTCATTTATAACTGAAGTTTGAATCAAGAGAACATCATGACACAACTTACACATATTAATGCTTCTGGTGAAGCAAACATGGTTGATGTATCCATGAAAGCTGAAACGGTACGAGAAGCTCGTGCTGAAGCTTTTGTTAACATGTCTTCAGATACACTCAAGCTCATTGTGTCAGGGCAGCATGACAAAGGCGATGTTTTTGCTACTGCACGTTTAGCAGGAATTCAAGCAGCTAAAAAAACATGGGATTTAATCCCACTCTGTCACCCTTTGCTGCTTTCAAAAGTTGAAGTACAACTAGAAGCTATTGAAAATACAAGCCAAGTACGCATTGAATCGACCTGTAAACTTGCAGGGAAAACAGGAGTTGAAATGGAAGCTTTGACTGCTGCTTCCGTTACTGCACTAACAATATATGACATGTGTAAAGCAGTGCAAAAAGACATAGTTATTAGCCAGGTTCGTTTATTGGAAAAAACAGGTGGTAAATCGGGACACTTTAAGGCGGAACTATGATTAAAGTCCTGTTTTTTGCTCAGACGCGTGAGCTTGTTGGTATCGAAAGTCTTGAACTTGAAGGTGAGTTTGATAGCGTAGAATCGATTCGTATCCACTTAATAAAAGAAGCACCATCTGCATCAAATAAATGGGATTTAGCGCTACAGGCAGGAAAGCTGTTAGCTGCGGTAAACCAAGAAATTGTGCCATTAGAGGCAAAAGTGAGTCTCGGTGATGAAGTTGCTTTCTTTCCCCCTGTGACGGGAGGTTAATATGGACATGAGAGTGAGTGTACGGGAGGAAGATTTTTCCTTAGAGCACGAATATCAACGTCTATCAACTTTGAATGCCGCAGGTGCGGTTGTAACCTTTATTGGTAAGGTTCGAGATAATAATCTTGGCGATGATATTATTGGTTTGCACTTAGAGCATTACCCAGGTATGACCGAAAAAAGCCTAATTGATATTTGCGAGAAGGCAGAATGTCGCTGGCCTCTACTAGGAGTTCGTATTATTCACCGCATTGGTGACCTAGATATTGGTGATCAAATCGTCTTTGTCGGTGTGTCTAGTGCTCATCGAGCTGCAGCGTTTGAAGCTTGTGAATTCATAATGGATTACCTTAAAACGAAAGCTCCATTTTGGAAGAAAGAGCGAACTAGCAGTGAAAGCCGTTGGATTGAACCCCGTCAATCTGACCAGCAAGCCATGTTGCGCTGGAAAAATGAATAAAGATATTCATCATCATTAATACTGCTCATTGTAGAGTGGGCAGTATACTTTACGAAGTCTTCAGCATTTACCTCCTCTAGTCTTCTATCGCTCTATATTCATTGATATCTCTTCTGTCCATATCTATCTATTTTAACTCAATTCATTCTGTAAAATCTGTCATTAATTTCATGTGAATGGTCATTATTGCGCTTTGATTAGGTGCTTGTTTTTTGAACACTTCCAAGCTTGTGATTTTTTACATATTTATCAAGTGTAGGCAATGGGATAAGTGTTTTAAACTTACGTAGTTATGCTGGCTTTTCGTATTAAAGTAATATTTTATACTAATTTGAAATAATCAATAATTTTCACATTTTTAGTATGAATGCTTCGTTTCATTTAAGTAACAGAATCAATATTTGAGACCTTGCAAGTTAGCGATTAACCTCACAAGACAAATCAAATTACCGCTAATCGCATAATATACGATCGCAAATTTGTTTAATTAATGTTAATTTTAAGTTGCATTTGGGTTTTTAATGAATGTAGCATTCTTTATTTTAATTTTTATCAATATATCTGTCTTAGTAGAAGTGTTTTTCCTGCAATAAAGACTAGTTTAGTCATTTTAACTAGTGTTTATTGCTGAATGTATGGGAATGTTACAGAATTATTGTTTTTTTTGTAATATGTTTATGGCAAATTAGTTCAATGGTTGCTAATGTGTGCCAAAGTCTTCGCAAGACATTAGAATATTGTGCTCATACTTTGTACAAATTCAATCTAATATGCTGCTTTAGTCAGCTTCTTGCAGGCGAGTCATGGATGCTAATGAAAAACTTGGAGTTTTACACATGTATAAAAATAAAATCACTAAAGCCCTTCTTTTGAGTTCTGGCCTTGTAGTGGCCTCTACTTCTCCTCTAACTTTTGCTGCTGATGTGCCTGCTGGAACAAAACTTTCAGAAAAACAAGAGCTTGTTCGTGGAAACGGTACCGAAGTTGCGACCATTGACCCGCACAAATCTCAGGGTGTCCCTGAATCACACGTTATCCGTGATTTATTAGAAGGTCTGGTCAATCAAGATGCAAATGGAAATACTATTCCAGGTGTTGCAGAAAGTTGGGAAACGGCAGATAACAAAACGTTTACTTTCCACCTTCGCAAAGATGCTAAATGGTCGAATGGTGATCCTGTTACCGCCGATGATTTTGTATACAGCTGGCAGCGTGCTGTCGATCCAGCAACGGCTTCTCCTTACTCTTGGTACATGGAATACACCAAGATGAAGAATGCTAAAGAAATTGTTGCGGGTAAAAAAGACAAAAGCCAACTGGGTGTAAAAGCACTTGATGCACATACGTTAGTCGTTGAGCTGGATTCTCCTGTACCGTATTTCATCATGATGTCAGGACACACAACCATGAAGCCGGTACATAAAGCGACCGTTGAGAAGTTTGGTGATCAATGGACAAAACCAGAGCATTTTGTTGGTAATGGTGCATATTCACTGGATAGATGGGTGGTGAATGAGCGTCTAGTATTGAAGCGAAATAAGCAATACTGGGACAACGATAAAACCGTCTTAGAGCAAGTGACTTACTTACCTATTGAAAACCAAGTAACAGAAATGAACCGGTTCTTATCTGGTGAAATTGATTTCACTAATGAAGTACCACTGGAGCACTTTAAACGCCTTAAAAAAGAATATTCAGAATCGGTGTCTGTAGTGGGTAATTTATGTACTTACTACTACCTATTTAATACGAAAAAAGCACCATTTGATGATGCACGTGTACGTAAAGCGATTTCTTACACTATAGATCGAGATATTGTTGCTAATGCCATTATGGGACAAGGGCAAAAGCCAGCGTACTTTTTAACTCCTGAAATCACAGCACATTTTAACCCTGAGCTTCCAGCCTACGGTAAAATGACCCAAAAAGAGCGTAATGCTGAGGCGATACGACTATTGGAAGAAGCTGGTTATGGCAAAGATAACCCACTAAAATTCTCACTGCTTTACAACACATCAGAAAACCACAAGAAGGTGGCGATTGCACTGGCTTCAATGTGGAAGAAAAGCCTTGGTTTAGATGTGACTCTAGAAAACCAAGAGTGGAAGTCCTACCTATCTTCTAAAGACTCAGGCAACTTTGAAGTTGCTCGCGCAGGGTGGTGTGGTGATTACAACGAGGCTTCTTCTTTCTTAACCTTAATGAAGAGCGGTAACAACACTGGTGGGGTGCACTACGGAAGTAAAGAATACGATGCGATCATGGAAAAAGCGATCACATCCACATCTGATGCTGAACGTCAAGCATTGTACAATCAAGCAGAAGCATTGATGGCAAAAGACATGCCAATCGCACCTATTTACCAATACGTGCGTACACGTCTGCTTTCACCTGCGGTGGGTGGCTTCCCAGCTAACAACCCAGAAGACAGAATCTACTCAAAAGATCTTTATATCAAAGCTCAGTAATCATTTAGCTTCAAGACTATAAAAAATGGCCTGCACGCACTTATCTAAGCGCGTGTAAGGCACACTGTAATTAATTTTTAACTGTCACAGACTGGAAGAGTGAGTTTATGCTTAAATTCATCGCAAAAAGGATATTTGAGGCGATCCCAACCATGTTGGTTTTGATCACAATATCGTTCTTTCTAATGCGCTTTGCTCCTGGTAACCCTTTTTCGAGCGAGCGTCCGTTACCGCCAGAAGTCATGGCCAACATTGAAGCCAAGTACGGTTTAGATAAACCTGTATTTGAGCAATATACAACCTATTTAATGAATGTGATTCAAGGTGACTTTGGACCTTCGTTCAAATACTTGGATTACACTGTGAATGAATTGATCGCAGTGGCACTGCCAGTATCAGCAACAATTGGTAGTATCGCTTTTGTGTTTACCTTATTACTTGGTGTGACCGTGGGGACGATCGCGGCGCTGAAGCACAACACATGGATTGATTATGCCATTATGTCCACAGCCATGGTTGGGGTAGTGATGCCTTCTTTTGTATTGGCACCTGCGCTCATTTACCTTTTTTCATTGCAATGGCAACTTTTCCCTGCGGGTGGCTGGCAAGATGGTGGCTGGCAATACCTAGTGCTGCCTGTCATTGGTATGTCACTCCTTTACGTAGCGACCTTTGCGCGTATTACTCGTGGCTCTATGATCGAAACCTTGAACAGTAACTTTATTCGAACGGCTCGTGCGAAGGGCTTAAGTTACCGCTATATCATCTTGAAACATGCCTTAAAGCCAGCCTTGTTACCCGTTGTGTCATACATGGGGCCAGCATTCGTCGGTATCATTACTGGCTCTGTGGTGATTGAGACCATCTTTGGTCTGCCAGGTATCGGTAAACTGTTTGTTAATGCTGCATTTAACCGTGATTACTCGCTAGTAATGGGGGTGACCATATTAATTGGCTTCCTGTTTATATTATTCAACGCGGTCGTTGATATTCTACTAGCAATGATTGACCCGAAAATTCGCTACTAACGAGGAAGTATGGTTATGTTAACGAAAAAAGAAAACCTTGAAGCGGTCGAGAAATTTGCAGAGAACCTGGAAGTGGAAGGTCGCAGTTTATGGCAAGATGCTCGTATTCGTTTCATGCGCAATAAAGCGGCAATGGTGAGCCTATTTATTCTGACGCTGATGACTCTTGCGGTGATTATTTTACCTATGATTGCCCCTTATGCATTTGATGATACAGACTGGTATGCAATGCATGTTGAACCTAGTGGTGAGCACTGGTTTGGTACCGATAGTCTTGGACGAGACCTGTATGTTCGTACCTTGATTGGTGGCCGCATTTCATTGATGGTCGGTATATTGGGGGCGTTGGTTGCTGTTGTGATAGGGACACTTTACGGTGCAGCTTCAGGCTTTATCGGTGGCAAAGTAGACCGTATTATGATGCGTATTTTGGAAATCCTTTACGCTGTACCTTTTATGTTCCTTGTAATCGTATTGGTGACCTTCTTTGGCCGTAATATCATCCTGATCTTTGTTGCGATAGGTGCCATTGCTTGGTTAGATATGGCGCGCATAGTTCGTGGCCAGACGTTGAGTTTGCGTAGTAAAGAGTTTATTGAAGCGGCACACGTTTGTGGTGTCAGCAAGTGGAAAATCATCACTCGTCATATCGTACCAAACGTTCTAGGTATTGTGGCAGTGTATTCCACACTCCTTATTCCGAGTATGATTTTGACGGAATCATTTCTTTCATTCCTTGGTCTTGGTGTACAAGAGCCAATGACAAGCTGGGGCGCACTCCTTCAAGAAGGTTCGCAAACGATGGAAGTCGCGATTTGGCAACTTGCCTTCCCAGCAGCCTTCATGGTCGTCACGCTTTTCTGCTTTAACTATGTTGGCGATGGTCTACGCGACGCGCTTGATCCTAAAGACAGATAAGTACAAAAAAGAATGTAAGGAATTGATTATGAGTTTATTAGATGTCAAAGATCTGCGTGTCGAGTTTACAACCCAAGATGGTATTGTTACCGCAGTTAATGATTTGAATTTCTCACTGAACCAAGGTGAAACATTAGGTATTGTAGGTGAGTCCGGTTCTGGTAAGTCGCAAACTGTATTTGCAATCATGGGTCTATTGGCCAAAAACGGCATTATTTCAGGCAGTGCGAAGTTTGAAGGCAAAGAGATTCTTAACCTTCCAGAGAAAGAATTAAACCAGGTTCGTGCTGAACAAATCGCGATGATTTTCCAAGACCCGATGACTTCTCTCAACCCATACATGAAAGTTAGTGACCAGCTTATGGAAGTCCTAATGTTACATAAGGGGATGGGTAAAGCAGAAGCATTTGAAGAATCTGTTCGTATGCTCGAAGCGGTAAAAATTCCAGAAGCTCGTAAGCGTATGACAATGTATCCACACGAATTCTCTGGTGGCATGCGTCAGCGTGTGATGATTGCTATGGCATTACTATGCCGACCAAAATTGTTGATTGCAGATGAGCCAACAACCGCATTGGATGTAACTGTTCAAGCACAGATAATGGATTTACTTAACGAACTTAAGTCAGAATTTAATGCTGCCATCATTATGATTACTCACGATTTGGGAGTGGTTGCTGGCTCTTGTGACAAAGTCTTAGTCATGTATGCTGGTCGTACTATGGAATACGGTACCGTTAAAGAAATCTTCTACCAACCAAGTCACCCTTACGCTGAAGGGTTATTGAAGGCAATTCCTCGTCTTGATACAGAAGGGGAAATCTTACCGACGATACCAGGCAATCCACCAAACTTACTACGTTTGCCACCAGGTTGTCCTTATCAAGATCGCTGCCATCGTGTAGAAGGTCGTTGTAAGAGTGAAGCGCCGATATTAATGCCTTTTGGAAATGGGCGTCAGCGAGCATGTTTTTCTGAATGGGAGGCTTGGAACAAATGAGTGTAGATAAAAAATTAATTCTTAATGTATCTGAGTTGAAAGTTCACTTCAGCATCGCGGCAAAATCAGCATGGCCATGGTCAAAACCAGCGACACTAAAAGCAGTTGATGGTGTTAACGTTCACCTATATGAAGGTGAGACTCTTGGTGTTGTTGGTGAGTCTGGCTGTGGAAAATCAACGTTCGCACGGGCGATCATTGGCTTAGTTGAGGCAACGGATGGCGAAGTGGTTTGGTTAGGCCAAGACCTCACCAAGATGAAAGAAGTTCAGCGTCGAGAGACACGCAAAGAGATCCAAATGATTTTTCAAGATCCGTTGGCATCTTTGAACCCACGTATGACAGTTGGTGATATCATTGCTGAACCTCTAGAAACGTTTTATCCAGAACTTTCTAAGCAAGAAGTGAAAGATCGTGTTAAGGAAATGATGGCGAAAGTAGGCCTTTTACCTAACGTGATCAACCGCTATCCACATGAATTTTCAGGCGGCCAGTGTCAACGTATCGGTATCGCACGTGCACTTATCCTGAAACCTAAGATGATCATTTGTGATGAACCGGTTTCTGCCTTAGATGTTTCCATTCAGGCTCAGGTGGTTAATCTGCTTAAAGAACTGCAGAAAGAGTTGGGTCTTTCATTAGTGTTTATTGCGCACGATCTTTCGGTTGTGAAGCACATTTCAGATCGTGTATTAGTGATGTATTTGGGTAATGCGGTAGAACTCGGTGAATCGGAAGCACTATTCGCAGATCCTAAACACCCTTATACGCGCGCCTTGATGTCAGCTGTCCCAATTCCAGATCCAGAAATTGAGCGCAATAAAACAATTCAAATGTTGGAAGGGGATTTACCCTCTCCGATCAGTCCTCCTTCAGGTTGTGTTTTCCGCACACGTTGCCCACAGGCAACTGAGGAATGTGCTAAGACTAAACCAACACTGCAAGGTTCGGATGTTCATGCAGCTTCTTGCCTTCATGTAACGGTTTGATACGATTCAGCCTGTGACGGGCTTAAGCGCGGCTTGTTATTCGAGTCGCGCTTTTTTTATCTTCAGTTTTAAACAATGCCCAAATGACTTCCAGATGCTTGATTCATCGCAAGGTTACTTGGGTATTTCTACCTCAGTTATTCGTTTTCCCTCATTCTGTTAAGCCTTAAATATTGAAAATGGGAGATAAAAAAGAGTCGTAATAAAAAACCTCGCACATGGCGAGGTTTCTATTTATAGCTTTTAAGG
Organism: Vibrio sagamiensis NBRC 104589; assembly: GCF_007990935.1. GTDB lineage: Bacteria > Pseudomonadota > Gammaproteobacteria > Enterobacterales > Vibrionaceae > Vibrio > Vibrio sagamiensis. Next base: position 47,090 of record NZ_BJXJ01000023.1, on the reverse strand, counting down.
TATAGCTACAAAAGCAATATCGTTAACCGAGTTGGGTTAGTTAATCACTTTTTCTTTTGCTTGGTCAGCTTGATCTGCTTGAATTGCAGTCAAAGCAACGGTGTACACGATATCGTCTACTAGTGCACCGCGAGATAGGTCGTTTACAGGCTTGCGCATACCTTGCAGCATTGGACCGATAGAAACTAGATCTGCTGAACGCTGTACCGCTTTGTAAGTCGTGTTACCCGTGTTTAGATCTGGGAATACGAATACTGTCGCTTTACCTGCTACTGGAGAGTTAGGCGCTTTAGAAGCTGCCACGTTTTCCATGATCGCTGCGTCGTACTGTAGAGGACCGTCGATGACTAGATCTGGACGTTTCTCTTGAGCAATCTTAGTCGCTTCACGTACTTTATCTACGTCTGCACCCTTACCAGATTCACCAGTAGAGTAAGAGATCATAGCAACGCGAGGGTCGATACCAAAAGCCGCTGCAGAATCAGCAGATTGGATAGCGATTTCAGCAAGCTGTTCAGCTGTTGGATCTGGGTTGATCGCACAGTCACCGTAAACCAAGACTTGATCAGGTAGCAGCATGAAGAATACAGAAGACACGATAGATGCATCAGGTGCCGTCTTAATGATTTGGAACGGAGGAACGATAGTGTTCGCTGTGGTGTGAACCGCACCAGAAACGAGACCATCTACTTCGTCGTTCTCAAGCATCATTGTGCCTAGGAATACTGAATCTTGTAGCTTCTCACGAGCAACAACTTCAGTCATACCTTTCGCACCACGTAGTTCAACGAGACGAGCAACATAGTTTTCACGAACTTCATCAGAGTTGATGATCGTTACACCCGCGCCTAGCTCAACGCCTTGTTGTGCAGCAACACGACGGATTTCGTCTGGGTTACCGAGCAGTACACACTCAGCGATACCGCGCTCAGCACAGATAGCCGCAGCTTTAACGGTACGTGGTTCGTCACCTTCAGGAAGAACGATACGCTTGCCAGCTTTACGAGCGAACTCAGTGAGCTGGTAACGGAATGCTGGTGGGCTTAGACGACGAGACTTCTGAGTGCCTTCAGTCATAGACTCGATCCAATTACCATCGATGTGACCAGCAACGTGCTCGTTGATGAACTCGATACGTTCTTTATCATCTGCTGGAACCTCAAGAGAGAAGCTCTGCAGATTTAGAGAAGTTTGCCAAGTATTACCTTGAGCTTTGAAAATTGGTAGGCCACTTTCAAACGCAGGTTTACACAAGTTAGCTATTTGCTCAGGAATATCATAACCACCAGTAAGCAATACAGCACCGATATCTACGCCATTCATAGCGGCAAGCGAAGCCGCCACGATAACATCAGGACGGTCTGCAGAAGTTACAAGCAGCGAACCTGGTTTAAAGTGCTCGATCATATTTGGTAATGAACGTGCACAGAAAGTGATGCTTTTAATACGGCGGGTATTAATATCACCTTCATTAATAATATCAGCGTTTAGGTGCTTGGCCATATCGATGGCACGGGTAGCGATTAGGTCGATACTCCATGGTACACAACCTAAGACACGAATTGGAGAAGTGTTGAAGATTTCCATCACTTTCATTTCGTTTTGTTGTGCGCTATCTGCATCGTCAAAGATTTCAGATAAGTCAGGGCGTGTACGACCTGCTTCGTCTACAGGAGCATTCAGTTTATTGATGATGACGCCAGAGATGTTTTTATTCTTAGTACCACCGAAGTTAGAACATGCAACTTCGATGCGCTCTTTAAGTTGAGCTGGGTTGTCAGTACCCGGAGTAGCAACAAGAACAATCTCTGCACCAAGAGTAGCCGCAATTTCTGCGTTGACTTGGTTAGCGAATGGGTGCTTACGAGTAGGAACGAGACCTTCGATCAGTGTTACATCAGCATCTTTATTAATTTGGTTGTAACGTTCAACGACGGTTTCGAGCAGCTCATCCATATTGTCATGGCCGATCAGGCTTTCAGCAACAGACATTGCCATTGGTTTGCCGATCTTCATATCGCTGTTGTAACCAACAATCGTTGAAGTCAAATCCGGTTGATCACCACCAGAACGTGGTTGAGCAAGCGGTTTGTAGAAAGAAACTTTAACGCCTTTGCGCTCCATTGCGCGAAGAACACCCATGCTTACGCTAGTTAGACCAACACCAGCACTTGTAGGGATAAGCATAATAGTACGAGACATTCGAAGAGTACCTTTAGCTATTTGGGAGAGAAAGCACAATTCATATTCCATGAAATCCAAAGAATAGGAGTTGAGCTCCAAAAAATATTTCTAAGAAACTGGCTAACCAAAAGGTTAACCAGTTAAATCAATTAAAGACCTGCTAGGCGTGCAGTGTCTTCAGCAATAACAAGCTCTTCGTTAGTCGAGATAACCATTGCTGGGATGCGGCTATTAGCCGTAGTGATTGTGCCTTCACCGCCGAAACGAGCTTTAAGGTTAGCTTCGCTGTCTACTTCAATACCGAAAATAGCTAGACGGTTAAGAACCATTTCACGGATAGGGCCAGAGTTTTCGCCGATACCGCCAGTGAAAGTGATTGCGTCTAGACGACCTTCCATAGAAGCTGTATAGCCTGCAACATATTTAGCTAGACGGTGACAGAATACGTCCATTGCACGTGTTGCTTCTTCTTTCTCACCGTAGTTGTCTTCAACAAAGCGGCAGTCAGAAGTGACTTCAGTTAGACCTGCAAGGCCAGACTCTTTAGTCAACATGTCGTTAATTTGCTCAACAGAGTAACCTAAAGCGTCATGTAGGTGGAAAACGATTGCAGGATCGATGTCACCACAACGAGTACCCATTACGAGACCTTCAAGAGGCGTTAGACCCATAGAAGTGTCAACAGATTTACCATTCTTGATTGCACAAACGGATGCGCCGTTACCTAAGTGACAGTTGATGATGTTCACTTCATCAACTGGTTTTTCAAGCAAGTTAGCCACTTCACGCGTGATAAATAGGTGTGAAGTACCGTGCATACCGTAACGACGGATACCGTGTTCTTTATATAGTTTGTAAGGTAGAGCGTATAGGTAAGACTCTTCTGGCATAGTTTGGTGGAACGCCGTGTCAAATACAGCAACGTTTTGTAGACCAGGGAAGTTTACCTTAGCTGCTTCGATACCAATTAGATGAGCTGGGTTATGAAGAGGTGCAAATGTTGCAGCATCTTGTATACCCTTTAGAACTTCGTCAGTAATAAGTGCCGATTGAGTAAACTGTTCGCCACCATGAACAATACGGTGGCCGATAGCGCCAAGGTTAGCTTTAAGCTCTGGTTTTGAAGCAAGGATAGTTTCTACCATGAAAGATAGTGCTTCTACGTGAGCTGCGCCTGCGCCCAGTTGAGCTTCGTGCTTGCCATCAAGCTTCCACTTCATACGAGCTTCTGGAAGACCAAGACACTCAGCAAGGCCGGTTAGGTGTTCTGCACCTGTTTCTGCATCAACAACAGCAAATTTAAGAGAAGAACTACCGCAGTTTAAAACTAAAACTAGCTTAGACATGTGTGACTACCTGTTATTCGTCTGATCAAAATCAGTTAAGGATGAAAAATTAATCACAAGAATAGACGATACCAGCTAAGCTGCGTACTATTCTTGGTCAAAAATTGTTCTAATTCCATCTAATATTTAAGAGTGATAGAAAGCATCTATCATCGTTTGCGATCCGTGCATCAAACTTTTCAAAGTTGCGTAAAATAAAAATAAGAGCAACAATGAGACAAAAGTTTGTAAAGGATAACGATAATAGATAATGATAACAAAAAAAAATTGAATTAATATTAGTTTTTATCAATTTTCTGTATCTCTAGTTGAAAATTTCAACTATTTTTTAGTGAGAAAACGATATGAATGACAAAGTTGGATTGGTTCGTAGTTTAAAAAATGGACAAAATTACATGGAGATTTGGCCTGTCCGAAAAGAACTTAATGCTATTTTTCCGGAGCAGCGCGTTATCAAAGCGACCCGATTTGGAATTAAAGTAATGCCAGCAGTGGCTGCTATCAGTCTATTAACTCAAATGGTGTTCAACAATTATGGTGCTATGCCGCAGGCTGTTATAGTCGCATTATTTGCTATAAGTATGCCTTTGCAGGGTATGTGGTGGCTAGGGACTCGATCCAATTCTATTTTACCACCTGCACTGGCATCATGGTATCGTGAGTTGCATCAAAAAATTCTAGATACGGGGTGTGCATTAGAGCCCGTAAAATCAAAACCGAGATATAAAGAATTGGCAATCATATTAAATCGAGCTTTTCGTCAGCTTGACAAACATACCTTAGAGCGCTGGTTTTAGCAGAATAAATTATCCAGTTTTCGCTTATATGATTGATTTTAGATATGGTCTTTTGGGTTATGAGTTAACAAGTCGCTTGGTAGAAAGGAATACGCAGAAGGAATAGGTGGCGTTCCTTCTGCACTGTAGTAGTTATCCTTGAGCGTGGAGAACATCTCGGTAACGTTTAATATACTCTACAATTGGAGCGGCTTTATTGAACGTTCTGATTTCAGTAAACAAAGTTTTTGCTTCAGGGTAAGCCTGCCTTAAATAAGAGAACCACTGCTTCACTCGGTTAGGGTAATAAAGCCCTTTGTCGCCTTTCATTTCAAATTGTGAGTAATAGATCAGCAAATCGACAACCTCGGCCCAAGGCATTGGCGGCTGGTCGTGTTTCACCATATTGCCTAGGTTCGGAATATTAAATGCCCCACGGCAGACCATCAAGTTATCAACACCCGTAGTGTCAATACAACGTTGGCCGTCTTGATAATTCCATATTTCGCCATTGGCAATTAAGGGTATGTCAAAGCGTTCACGAATTTTTGTAATGTATTGCCACTTAATTTCCGAAGCTTTATAGCCCCCTTTTTTGGTGCGAGCATGGACGGTGAGTTCATTAGCTCCAGCGGATTGAATTGCATCGACGATCTCAAAGCAGTCTTCAGGGTTAGACCACCCGAGTCGGATCTTGGCGCTGACTGGAATGTTGCTAGGTAACGCATCACGGCAGGCTTTGACAATATTGTATATAAAATCTGGATGCTGAAGTAAAGCCGCACCCCCTTTACTTTTGTTGACCAGTTTAGCGGGACACCCAAAGTTTAAATCAACCCCACGGGCACCAAGCTCTGCGGCTTTTACTGCATTTTCCGCCATCCAGTTTGGCTCTTGACCTAAAAGTTGGACATGAACAGGAACACCAGAGGCTGTTTGAGAACCTTGCAATAACTCGGGGCATAAGCGGTAAAAGACATGATCTGGAAGGAGTTGATCGACGACGCGAACAAACTCTGTGACGCACAAATCATAGTCATTTATTTCAGTGAGGATTTGGCGCATTAAATGGTCCAAAACGCCTTCCATTGGACCTAATACAACTCGCATACTCTGCCTAATACCGTTTAGTAAAAAAAGAGCCAGATTGTAACGATATAAGGCCAACTTGTCATTAAAAGAGTCGTTATACCCAAGTGACCTCAAGATGCTTGATTCAGTGACATGCTCCCAAAGCCTGAGAGTTAAGGTCATCTCGCTGAACACAGTATCTTGAGCTTACTTGGGTTCATAGCCTCGGGGTAGGTGTATTGCTCAATCGAGAATGTCTGCATCTGTCTATGTATTCGCAACTTGCAATGATTTGGGTATCTTGTCGCTATTTAGGTATAATGCAGCCCAAAATTATGGGGACAAAATAGCATGCAATATACATTAATTGATAAAGGTGAAGCACAGGTTGAGCCATCTGCATTGTTTTTAGAAGGCACGGTATTAGCAGCTAATTTAATGACCAAGTCAATGGCACCTGAAGTTTGGTTAGAACCTTTGTTAGGAGATGGATTTAAGAGTATTCAAAAGAGCATCGAGGAACAAATTCATAAACAGCATAATTATCTTTTACGCAATGAATATTCGGTTCTAACGTTGCTTGGCGATGATTCAGAATCTCTGGCGGATTTTGCTGAAGGGTTCATGTCAATATGGCCAGTAATCGAAGAGCAGTGGCAAGAAGTAGGTTTGAATGACGGCCTTGAACGTATGTTGCAGGCTCTACTTACTACGATGATGCTAGCGATAGATGAAAAGCAAACCCAACAATTGATGCTGGAAGCAGGCGTGTCGAAACCACCGACATTAGCAGAATTAAAAGCTCAACTGGACATAATGGTGAATGAGGTGGCACTTGGTGCGGATGAATTGATGGCGGGCAAGAAGTCAAAAAGTGTTAACCCTTTTAAAGAAGTTGGAAGAAATGACCTTTGTCCGTGTGGCAGTGGTAAAAAATTCAAGCAGTGTTGTGGTCAATAATGCCTTTAGTTATATACCCAAGTGCTTTGTAGTGACTTGGGTGTATAAGCTAACTTTTCGTTAGAACTTCGCCTCTATTGGACCGCTTCGATACGTTTTGAGCTGAAGAACTGTGATAAAACCACAAAACCAAAAGCAATTAAATTACCTGCAAATATCACAACTAACCACTGCGGCATTGAGAGTCCAAAGAACTGCCAAACTACTTCAGCACAATCACCATAGGCTTCAAACATCCATGGAGCCCACTGGTTGAGTGGTGCCCAAGCAGGGAAAGAGACAAACAAGTCGCAAGTAGCAAATGGGGAAGGATTAAATTGGTATTCGACGTGTTGCATCGCCAACGTTAATCCCTTATATGCACTCGCTCCCCAGGCTGCTAAGGCAAGCCAACGCAGGATCGGGTTATGAGGTGCGATGAGGCCAATCAGTGCAGCTCCACTGATTGACATCATGGCGACGCGTTCATAAATGCACATTACACAAGGGGCCAACGTCATTACATGCTGGAAAAAAAGGGCACAGGCTTCAAAAAATACGATCGCCAAAAATAAGGTAAGCCATGATAGTCGGCTTTTAGAAAATTGGTTGAGTGATGCAAACATAGTCACGAATTCAGTCCTGTTGAAAGTGAAAAAGCTCTGATAGTCAGAGCTTTTTATCGCGTATAAGTTTCGTTAGCAACTTAAAATTTTAATGTCCATGCGAAATTACGCTAGTTTCGACACCAGAGCTTTCTGAAATCCAACCTGCATTGTGGAAAAATTCGGTTGCTGGCTCGAGGAAGAACATGATACCCATTAAACCAACTAAAGCCAGTACCACAGTGTATGGTAGTGCCATCAATACCATTCTACCGTAAGACAGTCGTACCAAAGGTGCAAGCGCAGAAGTGAGTAGGAACAAAAAAGCAGCCTGACCATTAGGAGTCGCTACCGAAGGTAAATTTGTACCTGTGTTAATTGCAACTGCAAGTAAATCAAATTGTTCACGAGAAATGGCTCCTTCAACAAGTGCAGCTTTAACTTCGTTAATGTACACGGTCCCTACAAATACATTATCAGAAACCATGGAAAGCAAACCATTGGCGACGTAAAACAGAGCCAGTTGTGATCCTTTATCTTCGACAGCAAGAACGGCATCAATCACAGGCTTAAACAATTCTTGATCGATAATGACTGCAACAACAGCAAAGAAAACTGCCAATAAAGCAGTAAAAGGAAGTGCTTCTTCAAAGGCTTTACCCATTGAGTGTTCTTCGATTACGCCAGTAAATGCAGTTGCTAGTACAATAACAGATAAACCAATCAGGCCTACAGCAGCTAAATGCAGTGCTAAAGCTGCAATTAACCAGACAGCAATGATGCCTTGTACCCATAATTTAGCGACATCTTGCTTGGTACGAGTTTTACGTTCCTCACGGTCAAAATCAACAAGGATTTTACGTACATTTTCAGGCAACTTTGTACCGTAACTAAACACTTTAAGTTTTTCGACTAACGCGCAGGTTATCAAACCACAGATAAAGACTGGTAAAGTGATTGGAGACATTCGAATCAAAAACTCTCCAAAGAACCAGCCGGCTTGATCGGCTATGATTAAGTTTTGTGGTTCACCTACCATAGTTGTTACACCGCCAAGTGCGGTACCAACACCGGCATGCATCAAAAGCGAGCGTAAGAAAGCGCGATAGTTTTCTAAATCATCCCTAGTGAGTTCAGTAATGGTATCATCTTGAGTATGGTCATGATCACCAATGGCATTACCTGATGCCACTTTGTGGTAGATCGAGTAAAAACCAACAGCCACACTGATAACTACAGCAATAACGGTTAATGCGTCCAAAAATGCAGAAAGGAAAGCTGCAGCAAAACAAAAAGCCACGGATAGTCGTGTTTTTGAACGAATGCCAAGTAAGATTTTGGTGAAGATAAACAGCAAAAGATTCTTCATAAAATATATGCCAGCAACCATAAAGACCAGTAGTAATAGAACCTCAATGTTAGCAACCAGCTCATGCTTGACTTTATCTGGACTAGTCATACCTATTGCAACGGCTTCAATGGCTAATAAGCCCCCGGGTTGCAGTGGATAACACTTTAGAGCCATTGCAAGGGTGAAAATAAACTCACCAACCAGCATCCAACCAGCAACGAATGGATCAATGAATAGGAAAACAATTGGGTTAATGATCAAAAAGGCAATAATGGCAACTTTGTACCAGTCTGGTGCTTTACCAAGAAAATTTTTGATAAAGGCATTTCCGAGTGACATCGGCATAATAAATCTCTTTATTACAGTTAATAAAATTAGACACGTGCGCAGTGATTATGAGCGGGTTTGAAAAAAGCCGTTTATCTTTTAAAACAATGAAATACAAAAACAACAACTAATACCTTTACTTGAAGTTATGACAAATCACTTGTTGTAAACTTAAGCACTACGTAATTTTTGAACGCAACTCTACACTTCAGGCTATATTAGTCAATAACAAAAAGTGACGGTTTGAAGCAAAATGATATTTTAATTGCAATAACGCGATCAAAATAGCGCTAAATCATTATTGAATAAAGTTGGTTAATATTTATAAATTATACCTAAGCCAGTGATGTAAAATAGTTTAATTAGGGAAAATGTAAATTGCATAAGCCAGCATTAAATTGTATCAATTAAAGTAATAAGAAAATTTAATTTACTTTATAATCTGTAGTTTACGTTATAACCTATAATTAATGTTTCAATTTATATCTATATTATGCTTCATTTTGGGTAAAAGTCTATAAACTCAACATTAGAGTGTTGACTCTATGGTAAAATTTTGATTGATTTTATCAATCACGTATTTTCGCAAAGCCTGAAGTAGTGGTATGATGAGTTTATCCCCTCTGGATTTCAATATTGGATACACACAGAATGGTCATTAAGGCTAAAAGCCCTGCTGGTTTTGCAGAAAAATATATCATTGAAAGCATTTGGAACGGTCGCTTCCCTCCTGGTTCTATTTTACCTGCAGAGCGAGAGCTCTCTGAATTGATTGGAGTAACCAGAACCACTTTGCGTGAAGTATTACAACGCTTAGCACGTGATGGTTGGTTGACCATTCAACATGGTAAACCAACCAAAGTAAATCAGTTTATGGAGACGTCAGGTCTACATATATTGGATACATTGATGACACTTGATGTTGCAAACGCATCTAACATTGTCGAAGATCTTCTTGCTGCTCGGACTAATATCAGTCCTATTTTCATGCGTTATGCATTCAAAACAAATAAAGAAGCATCTGAACGTACTATCCAAAATGTAATTGAATCATGTCAAGCATTGGTTGATGCTCCTTCTTGGAATGATTTCATCGCGGCTTCCCCTTTTGCTGAGAAAATTTTACAGAACGTAAAAGAAGAAGTAGAAAAAGATGAAGCGAAACGTCAGGGTATTCTTCTAGCTAAGACCTTTAACTACTATGATTACATGCTATTTCAGCGTTTAGCTTTTCATTCTGGTAACCAAATTTATGGTTTGATCTTCAATGGTCTAAGAAAACTGTATGATCGAGTCGGTACCTACTATTTTTCAAATCCAGCATCACGTGATTTGGCATTGAGCTTTTACCGTCAATTGCTAGAGACATGTGAAACAGGTCAGCGTGAGCAACTACCTAATGTGATTCGTCATTATGGTATGGAAAGTGCTCTAATTTGGAATGAGATGAAACAAGAGTTACCAACTAATTTTACAGAAGATGATAGCTAGCCAAATAGATCACTAGTGATAAAACGCTTGTATTTCGATCTTCTTGCGAGTGATGAAATAGAGAACAAAAACCCTACTAATTAGTAGGGTTTTTTTTGTGCGCTAGATTACATCACACGCATACCTGGCTGAGCGCCTTCGTGTGGCTCAAGAATCCATAGATCACTGCCACCCGGGCCAGCGGCCAGAATCATGCCTTCAGATACACCAAACTTCATCTTACGGGGTTTTAGGTTCGCTACCATTACAGTTAGTTTGCCTTCTAGCTCTTCAGGCTTGTACGCAGACTTAATACCAGAGAACACCTGACGAGTTTCGCCACCGATATCTAGTTGGAACTTAAGCAGTTTGTTTGCTTTTGGCACTTCTTCACACGAGATGATGCGAGCGATACGCATATCAACCGCTGCGAAAGCATCGAATTCAATCTCGTCAGCGATTGGATCTTTGTCTAGCTCAGTTTGGTTCGCTTTGTTCTTTTCCGCTTCTGCTTTTTCTTTTGCTGCCATTTCGGCTGCTGCGTCTTCTTTTGATGCTTCGATCATCGCTTCGATGTTCTTAGGATCGATACGGTTAAACAGCGCTTTGAACTTAGTGATATCGTGACCAGTAAGCGGCGTCGCAATGCCTTCCCAAGTGAGCTCTTCGTTAAGGAAAGCTTCAGTACGTGCTGCTAGTGCAGGCATCACGGGTTTCAGGTAAGTCATCAGAACGCGGAACAAGTTGATACCGACAGAACAGATTTCTTGCAGTTCCTGATCTTTGCCTTCTTCTTTTGCGACAACCCAAGGTGCTTTTTCATCAACGTATTGGTTCGCTTTATCTGCTAGTGCCGTAATCTCACGGATTGCGCGACCAAACTCACGAGTTTCAAAAAGCTCTGCGATGCGGTCTGCTGCAGCAACGAACTCGTTGTATAGTTCAGGCTCCGCAAAGTTTTCAGCAAGCTTGCCTTCAAAACGTTTAGAGATGAAGCCAGCGTTACGAGAAGCTAGGTTGACAATCTTGTTGACTACGTCAGCGTTAACACGTTGAGTGAAGTCTTCAAGGTTAAGGTCTAGGTCGTCAATACGGCTGTTGAGTTTTGCAGCGTAGTAGTAACGCAGACACTCTGGGTCTAGGTGGTTTAGGTAAGTGCTTGCTTTAACAAACGTACCTTTAGACTTAGACATCTTCGCGCCGTTTACCGTTACGTAGCCGTGTACGAATACGTTGTTTGGCTTACGGAAACCGCTGCCTTCTAGCATTGCTGGCCAGAATAGCGAGTGGAAGTAAACGATGTCTTTACCGATGAAGTGGTAGAGTTCAGTGGAGCTGTCTTTCTTCCAGTACTCGTCGAAGTCTAGGCCTTCAGTTTTGTCACATAGATTCTTGAAAGAAGCCATGTAGCCAACAGGTGCGTCTAGCCATACGTAGAAGAACTTGTTTTTCTCGCCTGGGATCTCAAAGCCGAAGTAAGGCGCATCACGTGAGATATCCCATTGTTGCAGGCCTGACTCGAACCACTCTTGCATCTTGTTCGCGGTTTCAATTTGTAGTGAGCCTGAACGAGTCCAATCTTTTAGCATGCTTTCGAACTGAGGTAGGTCGAAGAAGAAGTGCTCAGAGTCTTTCATGACTGGAGTTGCGCCAGAAACCGCTGATTTTGGATCGATCAGCTCAGTTGGGCTGTACGTCTCACCACAGTTATCACAGTTGTCACCGTATTGGTCTTCTGACTTACACTTAGGACAAGTACCTTTTACGAAACGATCCGGTAGAAACATTTCTTTCTCAGGATCGAACAACTGAGAGATAGTGCGGCTAGAAATAAAACCATTTTTTTTCAGCTCAAGGTAGATATGAGAAGCGAGTTCACGGTTTTCTTCTGAGTGTGTGCTGTGATAATTATTAAAGCTAATATCAAAGCCAGCAAAATCTTTTTGATGTTCTTCACTTACAGCAGCGATCATCTCTTCTGGTGTAATTCCCATCTGTTGTGCTTTTAGCATGATTGGTGTGCCATGAGCATCGTCTGCACAGATGAAGTTTACAGTGTTGCCACGTAGGCGTTGGTAGCGAACCCAGATGTCAGCCTGAATGTGCTCAAGCATGTGGCCTAGGTGAATCGAACCATTAGCGTACGGAAGGGCACAAGTTACCAATAATTTCCTTGGAGTAGAGAGTCTTGGATCGTTTGCCATACTTAATATTCGCTTATTCAGAGGTAGAAAAAATTTTGATGGATAATACTACCGCATCAACAGGCTAACTCCAAGGCATCAAACCGAGGATTTCCCCAGTTTTTTGGGGTTCTTAATCCCAGCATAGGGTGTTACGATTACTTGAGTTATTGAGGAGAGAACTATGCATCCATTGATTTCACAACAAGATATTTGCCTATGGTTGAACCAATTTCATCATCCACAATTAGTGGAAGGGTGGGCAAATGTGCATGGTATCGTCAGCGTGGTGGAAAATAGAGTGAATATTGCTTTGCCTTTTGCCAGTAACGACGTGCAAATATTACTCAAGCAGTGGATTAAACAACAGCAGTCTACTCAGCAAGTACCTGACATCGATTGCCATGTAGGACTGGATGTAAAATCGCTTGAGACTCAGCTAACGACAGCTGTAAAGGGAGTGAAAAATATTATAGCCGTTAGCTCTGCAAAAGGAGGCGTTGGCAAATCAACCACAGCGGTTAATCTCGCTTTAGCCATTGCAGATTCTGGTGCAAAAGTTGGTTTACTGGATGCTGATATTTATGGGCCTTCAGTGCCGATGATGCTTGGTCAAACGCAAGCGAAGCCAATAGTAAGAGAAGACAAATGGATGTCCCCCATTGCCGCTCATGGTATTTATACACACTCTATTGGTTACTTAGTTGATAAATCAGAAGCAGCGATTTGGCGTGGTCCTATGGCATCTAGGGCATTATCACAGCTACTTAATGAGACCGATTGGCCGGATCTTGATTATCTGGTTATCGATATGCCCCCAGGCACTGGCGACATTCAACTAACCTTGTCCCAACAAATACCTGTCACTGGCAGCGTGTTAATTACGACACCACAAGATCTCGCTTTAGCTGATGCGCGTAAAGGGGCTGCGATGTTTCACAAGGTCAATGTCCCTGTTGTCGGCGTAATTGAAAATATGAGCTATCATGTCTGTGGCCAATGCGGTGCTGTGGAGCACATTTTTGGTGTAGGAGGGGCAGAGAAAATGTCGCTAGAGTTTGGTCTTATGTTACTGGGGCAAATTCCTCTGCATATTTCAATGCGAGAAGATATTGATGCTGGTATCCCTACCGTGGTTAGACGTACTGAAAGTGAGCATGCTGCGAACTACAGGCAGTTGGCTGATCGTATATGTAGTAGCATGTATTGGCAGGGTAAATCTAAACCAGATGCCATCAATTTTACTATGGTGAATTAATCTTATTTGTTCAACAGACATATTCGGAAACTTTTACTTGTTTTGAAACTTCAAATAGAAAGCAGCTTTCATCACCATTTAAACATTAACAATGTTCAAGGTCATTGAGTCGTCTGCTAGTTAGAGCAAAACGGGTGGTCGGAATTTAGCCACAGAAACCGTTTGCTTAGAGAGAGGTAGGTGTAATGGTAAGAATTTATAATTAAACCTTAATTCTAGCTAGTATCTGAGGGGGTAACTCCCTATAATCGTGCGGTTTATCTTTTTATGTGATTCAAAATCATCATCGGGTGCAAAATAATGTCTGATATTAATCAATGCGTCATCGTCGGTATAGCTGGCGCTTCTGCCTCTGGAAAAAGTCTTATCGCTAGCACAATCTACAATGAGCTACGCGAAAAAGTAGGCGATCATCAAATCGGTGTTATCACGGAAGATTGTTACTATAATGACCAAAGCCAATTAAGCATGGAAGAACGTGTAAAGACTAACTACGACCACCCGAGTGCGTTAGATCACGATTTATTATGTGAGCATTTGAAGCAGCTCGTATGTGGACAAGCGGTAGAAGTACCAGAATACAGTTACTCAGAGCATACCCGCACAAGCAATACCACGACAATGACACCTAAGAAAGTGATTATTCTTGAAGGTATCTTGCTTTTAACTGATCCACGCCTTCGTGACCTGATGCATGCGACAGTCTTTATGGATACGCCTCTTGATATTTGTCTATTACGTCGAGTGAGACGTGATGTGGAAGAGCGCGGCCGTACGATGGAATCTGTATTGAAGCAGTACCAACAGACCGTGCGCCCAATGTTTTTACAATTTATTGAACCCTCTAAACAGCATGCCGACATTATTGTTCCTCGTGGAGGGAAAAACCGCATTGCGATTGATGTACTGAAAGCACACATCACCAAATTGCTTAAAGCATAATCACTTAGGTTGTGATTGCTTTATTTGTTTAAAAAGAAGTGGCATTTTATATGCCACTTTTTTATTGTCAGCGTTAAGCGACCAATTTTAGTGAATGGTCGTTTTCGCTATTGATTAAATTGGGTTAGGCCTGTTTTTAATGTAAGCCACAGCACCACAGGTTAATCGGTAGCAAAACGTAATTGAGTCTTCGGGCCAAGTTATCAATGCTTAGCATAAGAGGCTCGGTTTAGAATCTCGCATCTTAAAGTCTCTTGGGTATACTTGAGAGTACAGTTGTCACTAAACATCAAGCAAGGAAAAACAAATGAAGAAACTGCTCTTAGTTATTGCGGTTCCGATCATAGCTGTTCTAGGCGTGATACTAGCACTTGTCCTTTTTATCAATCCGAATCAATTCAAACCGCTGATTGTTGAACAAGCACACAAACAAACGGGATTAGAATTAGTGATTGATGGTGATATCAGTTGGACATTCTTTCCATCTTTGGGCCTTGAGCTCGGTAAAACGGAATTGAAAAATCCACCTGGTTTTAATCAAGCTAACTTGTTTAGTGTTGATAGGGTGAGTGTCGATGTTTCTGTTATGCCGCTACTAAGCAAGCAACTGCAAATCGGCAATGTGACGCTTGATGGAGCAAACTTTTATATCGAAACATTAAAAGACGGTCGTAAGAACCTAGACTCATTGACCAAAGCGCAGAGTAAGCAAGCTGAACTGGCTAAAACAGATACGAAATTAGAGCCAAAAGCAGAGGCAAGCCCTGAGCCTAAAAATAGCGGTGATGGTTGGGTTATCGAGCTGGCTGGTGTCACGATCTCAAATGGCTCTGTTGAGATGGTAGATCAACAGACCGGAAGTAATATTGAACTGGATAATATTTCTCTAAATCTCTCTCAGTTTGCTTTTGAAAAGTGGACGAGTCTTGATTTTGGCCTCAACGGGAAAATGAATGATCAATCGTTCTCTGCTCAAGGTTCAACAGAATTTAACCTTACTCAGGGGCTTACCCACTACGAGTTGAAAAATACCGAAGTTGAGGCAACATATGCTGATCCCAAAAATCAGTTCGAATCTTTATCTCTGCGTTTAGAGACCTTTGACTTTGATAAGGCAAATCGGCTTACTTACGCTATCAAAGGTCAAGCCAATGATATGACTATAGATATGCAAGGCACGGGCGATTTAACGATAGATAAAGCATTAAGCACCATCCTATTGAAACAGTTAACGCTTAAATCACGCTTCGATGGTAAAGCATTGCCTCAGTCACCAATGAATGTGGCGATGGACTCTGATTTATCCTTTGATTTAAACAAAAATCACCTTAGCTTTGTTTTGGATAAACTCACCGCCAATGCCATTTCGTTGGATGGCAAAGCGGACGTCACTCTGGGTGATATTCCCAAAATCCGTTTCACTCTACACAGCCCAAATATCAATCTGGATGAATTTCTTGGCCATGACAAGTCACAGTCTAAAGCAAATAATTCATCGGAAGAAAAGTCTAAGTCAATAGCTAATAATCAAACTTCTCCAGAGGTAGAGCCCGATTTATCGGCTTTAAAAGCCCTGGATGTGAAAGGCAGTATTGCTATCGACCAATTTAAAGCTGCAAATGCCTCCATGTCAGCAGTGAAAACAAGCTTTTCTATTCAGCGTGGTATTGCTGAGCTGACGTCCTTTAGCTCAAAGCTTTATCAGGGTTCGATTAATGCGACAGCTAAGCTTGATGCGACACGGGCACCAGCACGTTATCAAGCGAAATCTTCAATTAACAATATCCATGTTCAACCACTACTTAAAGATGTGGCTGACAATGATAAGTTGGAGGGTACAGGTAGCATTGATCTCAATGTGAATGGTCGTAGTTTGACATCCACTGGCATTAAAAAGAATTTGGTTGGTACTGTAGCGATTAACTTTGCTGACGGCGCGGTAAACGGCATCAATGTTGCGCAACTTATCCGAGAAAATTATGCTCGGTTTAAAGGTGAAGTATTAGATGCAAGTAATGCAGTGAAAAAAACCGACTTTAGTGCAATGACGGCGACGTTGTCACTCAACAAAGGCACGGTTTCGACAAATAACTTAAAGGCCCAGTCACCACTATTACGTGTACAAGGTAAGGGTAAGGCCAATTATCTGAATGAAACCGTGGATTTTACTATCAGTACCTCTATCGTTGGTTCTCTTGAGGGGCAGGGAGGGCAAAGTATCGATGAATTGAAAGATCTTACGATTCCGATCAATGTATCTGGAAAGTGGAGTGACCCGAAATTTAAGTTAGTCTTTGATGATATTCTTAAACAAAAAGCACAAAAAGAAATAGATCGTGGTTTGGACAAACTGACCGACAAGATCAAAGATGAAAAAGTGAAAGATGCTGTAGATGGTATTTTAAATAACTTTTTTAAATGATCCACATGTTCTAGGCTCTGCAGAACTTTTGTGTAAAGGGTTGGTTTTCCAACCCTTTTCAATATTCTGAGTTTACCAATCGATACCTTTAAGGGCTTTAACACCGGATTCAAAAGCGTGCTTGATATTTTTTACCTCAGATACAGTATCAGCCATCTCAATCAAGGTCCGATGTGCACCACGCCCGGTAATGATGACAGATTGCATCTTTGGTCTATTCTCTAGAGCTTGTTTGACTTCGTCTAAATCAATATAACCATAGCTGACCATATAAGTCAGTTCATCAAATAAAATCACATCGATCGATTCATCTTTGAGCATTCGCTTACACTCTTGCCAAACGGATTGTGCGGCTTCAGTATCGGTTGTTTTATTTTGCGTTTCCCAGGTAAAACCGGTTGCCATGACTTGAAACTCCACGCCAAGTTTTTCAAGTAAATTTCGCTCACCGTTATCCCATGTTCCTTTGATAAATTGAGCAACTGCACATTTTTGGCCATGACCTAGTGCACGAGTCACCATACCAAACCCAGATGTCGACTTACCTTTGCCATTACCAGTGATGATAAGTAGTAGGCCTTTTTCTTCTTGGGCAGCGGCGATTTGGGCATCAACCTGCTGCTTCACTTTCTGCTGGCGAGCTTTGTGACGTGCTTCTTTGCTATTTTCAATAGACATTGTGTTTCCTTAAATAGTGTCTGTATCTCGGCAAGGTGCGTGGAATGATGTGTTAGAGCGTATGATAGATCAACCTATATAGAAGAAAAACCATGATTAATAGAAAAGAAAAAGGGATAAGCAACGCCTATCCCTTGTGATTATCTTTAAGCTGGATTTATTGGCTTAGCCTGCAAGTAAATCGGTGGCAACCTTGTAACTTGGGTCTTCTTTTACGTTGATTTCAACTAGGCTTCCTGCTTTATCTAACAGTTTTCGGCAATCAGGGCTTAAATGACGTAGGTGCAAAGTCTTGCCTAAGGCTGAATAGCGCTCCGCCAATGTTTCGATGGCTTCGATGGCTGAATGGTCCGTTACACGAGAGTCGGCAAAGTCGACGATAACATCATCAGTATCGTCCTGAGCAGTAAAGAGCTCTAAGAAACTTGCCGCTGAACCAAAGAAGATAGGGCCATGGATTTTGTATTCTTTCGAACCCTCTTCGTTGATATGTGTGTCAGCATAAATGTGTTTTGCATGTTGCCAAGCGAACATTAAAGCAGAAGCAATAACCCCTACAGCGACGGCAATAGCAAGGTCGGTTAGAACAGTGACAACAGTCACCAAGATGATTACGAAGAAGTCCTGTTTCGGTACTCTGCGGGCCAGCTTAAATGTTGCCCATTCGAATGTGCCAATGACGACCATAAACATTACGCCAACAAGAGCAGCAAGTGGGATCATTTCAATCAAAGAGGACGCAAACAAAATAAACGTCAGTAGAGCAACAGCGGCAACAATGCCAGACAAACGTCCACGACCACCTGAATTAACATTAATCATTGATTGGCCAATCATGGCACAGCCACCCATTGCACCAAAGACAGAACAAGTCATGTTTGCCATGCCTTGCCCAACACATTCACGATTCGACTGACCACGAGTGTTGGTCATTTCATCAAGAACGGTCAGAGTCAAAAGAGATTCAATGAGGCCAATAGCCGCTAATATCATGGCGTAAGGGAAAATGATTTGTAATGTTTCCAGTGTGAACGGTACGCTTGGAATCGAGAAAGAAGGTAGAGAGCCCGCTAATGTGGCTGCTTCATTGCCTGACATAGTGCGAAGAAAATCAACAACAGTACGAGTTTCTAAATCCAAACCGATAACCAGAGTTGACACAGTAACGATAGCAACTAGAGAAGAGGGGACCGCTGTGGTTAATTTAGGTAAGAAATAAATAATGGCCATGGTCAAAGCAACCAGACCAAGCATTAGCATCATTTGATCTTGAGGAAGCCAAGCTAAAGTACCATTGATATCTGGGGCTTTAAATTGACCCAATTGAGCTAGGAAAATGACAATGGCTAAACCATTAACAAATCCGATCATCACTGGGTGAGGAACAATCCGAATAAACTTTCCAAGTTTAAATAGACCAGCAGCGACTTGCAAAATGCCTGCAAGCATAATGGCGGCAAATAAATATTGCACGCCATGAGAGGCAACCAGAGAAACCATAACGACAGCCATCGCTCCAGTGGCACCAGATATCATTCCTGGACGACCACCAAAAATAGAAGTGATAAGTCCAACGATAAAGGCAGCATAAAGGCCAACCATAGGATCGACGCCAGCAACAAAAGCAAAGGCAACCGCTTCTGGTACCAGAGCTAAAGCCACGGTTAAACCAGAAAGCACATCGTTTTTCACGGAGTGTTTAGAAAATTGGGGGAATTCGAACATATTAAGTATTGAGTTCTCTTGGTATTGGGTTTCTCTTATCGTGTTACCGGATCAGCGATATGACAGAGAAACAGTTAGCACTTAATGTCAATTAGGACGAATGCCATTCAGATTACACAAAAAGTGTTTCCGGAGGCGAAAAAGTGTCGGAAAATATGATTGGCGAATGCTACCGAAAAGTGTGATTAAGTTCAATGATGATAGAAGGAATGACCGACTATCTGCGATCCATCATTCAAATTCATCAAACCGAAGCTGAGCTGTATTCACTATCTGTATCTTGAGGTCACTTGGGTACGTAAGGTGAACTTAAATTACATAAGATGAACTTAAACTTAGGCAAATAAAAAGGCTACCAGTGCGGTAGCCTTTTTGCTGTTAAAACAACTCTATGATGGGGTAAATTACATAAAGTTTGGTTTTGTCATACCAGATGAAGCACGGTTAGTTGCTACTTGGCTACCTGCTCCTTTTGGCATGTAACGCTCAGACCTAAACGGTGCAGCATTGACAGTAATCTCACGCAGTTCTTGCGGCCCAGGTGCCTTAGTCATGGGTGCTTGAGCACTCAATTTCGCATTAACGTTAGCACCATTGACTTTGCTAGTCGTTTGAGATGCTACAGTGTTAAGCGCTACTGGGTTAACAGACTCAGGCTGTTGAGGAGCAGTATGACTTCCACTCACAGTATTTTCGTTAGTCACAGAGCTATTGTCAGCAACGGTACTTGCAACGAGACTGCTTGCTTTAGAAGCCACCATTGTTTCCGTGACAGTTTCTGTAGGCGCTGTTGTCTCAACCGTAACCTTGGTTTCAACGCGATGATTCTCAGCAATAGGGTTCTCAGAAGCATCGTCTTGTGTATTTGATGTAACTTCAGTCACGTTGTGCTGTGCAGAAACAGTATTCACAATTTGTTCTTCTTGTGCAGCAACCGTGTTTACAAGTGTCGTGGTCAGAGCATCATTTGTTACAGCATTCTGTATTTCATGATTTTCAGCTCTAGGTGCTGACTGATGTATAACTTCTTGCTTACTAACAGGTTGTTTTTCAGTCGATACAACATCACGATGAACAATCACTTTACCCATCGCCATTTCTGGACAAGCAACCCCACCTTGTTGAGAAACAGGTGCAGAATGAACGATTGCTGCAACATTAATATTCTCTTGAGGTGATTCTTCCTTCACAACCACATCTTGCTTGTGAGTGTGTTTTGGAATATAGCGAGGCATCACTTTACCCATTGCCATCTCAGGAGAGGCAACGCCACCTTTACGGAGGCGGAATGGGTTTGGACGGCGATCGCGACCACGGCGACGACGTTGACCACTTGCTCGTAGGTGACGAGGAGAACGGCGATTACGGCGTTGTTTAGGCTCGTTTCTATCGTCTTCTAAACCCTGCGTAACATTATCGACAGGTATGTCATGAATAATATGAATTGGTTCGACGGTTTGAACTTCAGCGTCTTGAGCCTTTTTAATTACATCTTTATTGACATTATCGTTAGCCTTGTCAGCATGACGTTTTTCAGTCTGTTGTTGGCTTTTAACGCGAACAGATTTATTCATTTTACGACGCTGACGACGCTCTTTGATTTTCTCTGCTTTTACGCTTGGCTTGGCTTTATTCTCTTCTACTTTTGTTTCAGAACGAGCTTCAGCGGCCAGCATTAAGCCTTTTTCTGCAACTTTTTCGTTAACTTTGATTTCTTGTGCTTTATCTGCCTGTTGAGATCTTGGTTTACGTTTTTGGTTGCGGTTTTGTGGCTTATTCGTTTGCTGTTGAGTTTCATTTTGCTCAGCAGTTTGCTCTTCACGTGGTTTACGGCGACGTTTGTTATCACGCTCATTGCGGTTATCGCGAGTATTATTACGACGACGGTCGTTACGATCACGTTTATTTCGTTTGTTATCGTGATTAGGCTTATCTGCCTCTTTTACTGTTTCTTTAGCCTCTGTTTCCGACTGGCCAAATAGTAAACGACCAAGTGCTTTAAAGAAACGACTGAACAAGCCCGGCTGTTGATCTTGCTGAGTTACCTCAGGTTTAATTTTATGTGCTGGTTTTTCAGCAGGCTTAGGAGCGCTTTGAGTAGGTGCTGCAAAACCTTTTAAAACGGGCTCTTCAATGCGCCTAGGCTTAATGGTGTTCTCTGTTGGTTCTTTACCTTCTGCTTCTTTCAACGCATCTAGCTTTTGTGGCAATAGATAAGAAAGCAGATCGAATTCTTCACCTTCACGAACTCGAATCACTTCAAAGTGTGGTGTTTCAATATCAGAATTTGGAACTATGGTGATTTTGACTTCTTGAGTTTTCTCAATAAGGTTTACAGAGTGACGCTTTTCGTTCAACAAATAGGATGCAATTGGTACAGGTACAACCGCGAGGACTTGTGATGTATTATCTTTAAGTGCCTCTTCTTCAAGAAGACGTAAGACAGATAGAGCAAGCGATTCATTATCACGAACTACGCCAGTGCCCGTACAGCGAGGACAAATATGATGGCTCGCTTCAGCCAAAGAAGGGCTTAGGCGCTGACGAGACATTTCCAATAAACCAAAACGGGAAATACGACCAATTTGCACACGGGCCCGGTCTAAACGAACTGCTTCACGCAATCTATTTTCAACTTCACGTTGATGGCGTATTGGTGTCATATCAATAAAATCGATAACGACCAAACCACCAAGATCACGAAGGCGTAGTTGGCGAGCAATTTCATCAGCTGCTTCCAAGTTGGTATTTAATGCCGTCTCCTCGATATCACCACCTTTAGTTGCTCGTGCTGAGTTGATATCAATAGATGTCAGTGCTTCTGTCGGATCAATGACAATTGAGCCACCAGATGGGAGGCGAACTTCGCGTTGGAAAGCCGACTCAATTTGGCTTTCAATCTGGTAATGGCTAAATAGGGGGACTTCAGAAGTGTAAGGGTTCACTCGATCTTTAAAATCAGGACGGACTAGCTGGATGTGTTGATAAGCACGCTCATAGACGGTTGGGTTATCAATCAATATTTCACCAATATCACGACGCAGATAATCACGTATAGCACGTACTATGACGTTGCTTTCTTGGTGTATCAAAAATGGAGCAGGGCTTGAGTCTGCAGCATCTTTTATCGCAGCCCAATGCTTTAGTAAGACGGTGAGGTCCCATTCAAGTTCGTCAGCACTTTTACCGACGCCTGCTGTACGAACGATAAGCCCCATACTATCAGGAAGTTCAAGGGTACTTAATGCAGCTTTAAGTTGTGTGCGCTCATCTCCTTCGATGCGACGTGAAATACCACCTGCGCGAGGGTTGTTTGGCATTAAAACCAAGTAACTACCAGCAAGTGAAATAAAGGTTGTTAGTGCGGCTCCTTTACTGCCACGCTCTTCTTTTTCCACTTGGACAATAACTTCTTGGCCTTCAGTCAGAACTTCTTTAATACTTGGTCGGCCTTGGTAAGTGTAACCAGTTGGAAAGTATTCGCGTGCAATTTCTTTAAGAGGGAGGAAACCATGACGTTCAGCACCATAATCGACAAATGCTGCTTCTAAGCTTGGCTCGATGCGTGTGATACGCCCTTTGTAGATATTTGCTTTTTTGGATTCATGTCCTGGGCTTTCGATATCAAGATCGAAAAGCCGCTGGCCATCAACCAGAGCAACACGCAGCTCTTCTTTTTGAGTTGCGTTAATTAACATTCTTTTCATTAAATTTTCTCGTTGTCTTTTCTTTGCCTCTCTTGTCACTTTTCTTTCGCTGTTTCACGGTGCCAGATCCCATGGCTAATCATTTGCAGCCTCCCGGCTGGAAGGGGACGCTCTAGGGCACTTCAGTTATCACAAGTTTGTTTGTACTTCATTGGAAGCCAAAGCTTGTGACCCGTTATTTTGACGGTGATACTCAACATGAATATGCGTGGAGTAGAGTGACAAGCGTGATGTATCCAGAGTGTCTTACGCTAATTCTGCACCTGGCTTTCATCTTTCTACTCGCTTTGCTGAAGGTAAGTAATGAGCACTGAATAAAATGTAACCTACTTTTCCTTAGCAGCAGTGAACTATAGCAGTGCTGCTTGATATCAGCAATCTGCTTTAACCTAAACTATGAAAAATTTAGTGTGAAATTCAAGTTTTGTAACTTATAACTGCTTGTTTACAAGGCAATTGGCTAGGCATTGTTGGAAAAGTCCTTATCTAATCAAAAAAATCATCGGTTACTTTTTATAATTTAAACAAAACATTGGCTTGTTTTGTAATACTGATGGAAGATATTTCAATGCCCTTTCTTTAAAAATACGAGTTTTCAAGAGTGACTATTGTTATTTTTGTGGAATTATTAAATTTCTATAATCTAGCTATTTTGTGCTTAACGGTTGCTTATATC
This sequence comes from Vibrio sagamiensis NBRC 104589, assembly GCF_007990935.1. Lineage (GTDB taxonomy): Bacteria > Pseudomonadota > Gammaproteobacteria > Enterobacterales > Vibrionaceae > Vibrio > Vibrio sagamiensis. Next base: position 23,430 of record NZ_BJXJ01000023.1, on the reverse strand, counting down.
TACATCTGCATTTTTCTCTACGCTGGTGGCTTTAGCTACATTGATATTTTATCTACGTTAATACTGTGAAGTCGGGGGCGTTTAGGTTTACAATAGAGCGCATGAGCGAAATAAAAACACAAGTCCAATTTGTCGACATTGACGAAGATATGGCCGGTCAACGTATTGATAACTTTTTACGTAACCAATTAAAAGATATCCCTAAGAGCATGATTTACCGAATCGTGCGTAAGGGCGAAGTACGCGTCAATAAAAAGCGTATCAAAGCGGAATATAAACTCAAAGCTGGTGACTTGGTTCGTATTCCTCCTGTCACAATGGAGAAAAAAGAAGATGATGTTGCCCCCAGCACTAAGTTGAACAAGGTGGCAGAGCTTGAAAGCAAGATCATCTTCGAAGACGATCATCTTCTTATTCTTAATAAACCTTCTGGCACAGCGGTACATGGCGGGAGTGGTCTAAAGTTTGGCGCGATCGAAGCATTACGTGCGTTAAGACCTGAGGCACGTTTTCTAGAACTTGTTCATCGTATTGATCGTGATACATCAGGGATACTGCTCGTCGCCAAGAAACGCTCGGCACTGCGTCATCTACAGACTCAGTTTCGCGAAAAAACAGTGAAAAAATTCTATTTTGCATTGGTAATGGGGCAATGGAAGAGCAGTTGTAAAGTGGTTAATGCGCCTTTGCTTAAAAATGAAGTCAATAGTATCGTGCGGGTCAACCCGAATGGAAAGCCCTCCGAAACTCGGTTTAAGATTTTAGAAAAATTTGAGCAAGCAACTTTAGTGCAAGCAAGTCCTATCACTGGGCGTACTCATCAAATTCGTGTACATACTCAGTATACAGGCCATCCTATTGCGTGGGATGATCGCTATGGTGACCGCCGTTTCGATGCTTACACTGGCAAAGTTGGCTTGAACCGCTTGTTCTTACATGCAGCAAATATCAAGTTCCAGCACCCATCTAACGACGAATGGATGGAAATCAATGCTCCGCTGGAGTCCAAGTTACAAAATGTACTTGCTCATTTAAGGCAAAAATAGCACTCATTGATAAGGGAGCCTTGAGCTCCCTAGATATCAAAGAATCTCAAAACCTTGGCGATTAAGCATGTCAATCAGATCGATAAGTGGTAAACCGACCAAAGTATTCGGGTCCTTGCCAACGAGCTTAGTGAACAAACAGATCCCCATTCCTTCGCTTTTAAAACTACCAGCACAGTAGAATGGTTCTTCTTTATCGACATAAGCCTCGATTTGCTGACGGTTTAAATCTCGGAAATGTACTTCAAAGGTGTCGATGCCGACTTCGGTATGGCCTGTTTTGGTGTTGTGAACTGCAAGGCCAGTATAAAAAGTAATCGCTTGTCCACTTTGTGCCATGAGTTGTTTTATGGCATTTTCGCGGTTCAATGGTTTGCCGACGATCTTGCCGTTAATCACACAAACTTGATCACTGCCAATGACAAGACTGTGTTTATCAGGGTTGCAAGCCTTGGCTTTGTTTATCGCAAGTCGTTTGACCAAATCAATGGGCAGCTCTTCAGCTAGAGGTGTTTCATCACATTGAGGAGAGAGGCAAGTGAATGGAATAGAGAGTTTTTCCAGCAGTTGGCGACGAAATGGGGAAGTTGAGGCTAAAACAAGTTGGTAATTTTTCATTTTGAATTACAATTCGATTATGCATGACCAATAGGATAATCGATCAAAAACGATTTTGGCTAATGCTTTGATACCTTAAGTAAGCTTAAGATATGATGTTCAGTGAGTTAAGCAAAGGGTATTGATCTTTCGTGCTGATTTTTGTCTCGAACGAAATTTAATCAGTAAAGTTCAATAGACCCAAGGTATTCGTGCAAAAAAGTATAACTTTTTTGCCTTTTTCTTTGACTAATTTTGATTTGGAAGATAAGATTCGCGCCCTATGCAAAAGGTAAAAATACCGCGAACAGTTGACCCAGCAAAAGCTGCACAAAAACGATTAGACTTTGATGGCATCATCCAAGCTAGTCTTTTCAAGCGCTTAGCCGAAACAACTGAAGGCGTTAAACGCGACGCAGAAGTCTCATTGTCATTTGAGATAGATGAACAGCGACTCGTAGTTATCTCTGGTAAAGCTAACATCGAAGTCGACTTAGAATGTCAGCGTTGTAATGAGGTATTCACACATTGCTGTGAAGTTGAATTTCTCTACACTCCTTACTATGGTGAGAAGACGGAAGAGGAAGCACCGGAAATCTATGATTTGGTAGATCTTAATGATTACGGTGAACTGGACCTCATTCAACTTGTTGAAGACGAGTTCATCTTAACATTGCCTCAAATAGCGATGCACGATGAAGCGGATTGTAGCGTTGATTCAAATAACATGGTTTTTGGTGAAATTCCTGAAGAAATTGAGGAAGAAAAGCCGAATCCATTCGATGTTTTGAAAAATCTGAAAAACGATTGATGTGGTAGTCAAGTCGATTCAGTTTTTTTAACCCAATAGTATAGGAGTAGGGTCAATGGCCGTACAAAAAAACCGTAAAACTCGTTCTAAGCGCGGTATGCGTCGTTCACACGATGCGCTAACTACAGCTGCACTTTCTGTAGACGCGACTTCTGGTGAAACTCACCTACGCCACAACGTAACTGCTGAAGGTTACTACCGTGGTAACAAGGTTATCAACAAGTAAGGTTGAACCTTTGCAAACGATTACCGTTGCACTTGATGCAATGGGCGGGGACTTCGGTCCACGCGTAACAGTGCCTGCCGCCGTGCAGGCACTGTCTCATTTCCCAGAGCTAAAAGTGATCCTAGTAGGTGATCAGGTTTCGATCACGTCTCAACTCACACAACTTAATGCCTTAAACCATTCTCGGCTTGTGATTCAGCACAGCGAGAAAGTCATCTCAAATTCAGAAAAACCCTCATTAGCGTTACGTAATAGCCAAAATAGCTCAATGCGTACAGCAATCGAACTCGTTGCAGAAAATGAAGCCGATGCCTGTGTCAGTGGGGGAAATACCGGCGCCTTGATGGCCTTATCCCGCTATATCATCAAATTATTACCCGGAATTGAGCGACCTGCTTTAGTATCGGCACTTCCTACCATTCAAGGGCAACGAACTTGGATGTTGGACTTGGGAGCGAATGTCTCTTGCGATGCAGACAGCTTATTTCAGTTTGCGGTGATGGGCAGCGCGCTCGCACAAGAGCATTTAGAACAACCTGCGCGTGTTGCTATACTTAACATCGGCTCAGAAGAGATTAAGGGAAATGATCTGGTAAAACGCTGTGCTGAGATGCTTTCTCAAACTGACTCAATCAATTTTGTCGGTTATATTGAAGGTGATCAAATTTTTTATGATGTCGCTGATGTGATTGTTTGTGACGGTTTCGTCGGTAACGTATGCTTAAAAGCTTGTGAAGGGACAGCCCAACTCTTTATCGATAAAATAAAAGCCAATCTAATGACATCTTCGATTAAGGGTTGGATTGCTAGAAAGTTGTTTTCTGGGCTATTTAATGACCTAAAAACACTGAACCCCGACCAGTATAATGGTGCAAGTTTGCTAGGATTGCGTAATATTGTCATCAAAAGCCATGGAAGTGCGGATATATCTGCGATTGTCAATGCACTTGGCGAAGCAGTACACGAAGTCAAACGACAAGTACCAAGCCGTATTAGCGATCGCCTAGAAGCGGTTTTACTCGAGAGGCATTATTAGTCTTCATGCATAGCAAAATTTTAGGTACTGGCAGCTACTTGCCATCTCAGGTGCGTACTAACGCAGATTTAGAGAAAATGGTAGAGACCAGTGATGAGTGGATCGTCACTCGCACTGGAATAAAAGAACGTCGAATCGCAGCTGATAACGAGACCGTCGCAGATATGGCGTTCTTCGCAGCTGAAAACGCCATAGACATGGCCGGCATTGATAAAAATGATATCGACTTAATCATAGTTGCAACCACCAGCGGCAGCCACGCTTTTCCTTCATCTGCATGTCAGGTACAAGCAAAGCTTGGTCTTAAAGGGTGCCCAGCATTTGACATCGCTGCAGCTTGTTCTGGCTTTGTCTATGCTTTGTCGGTTGCTGACCAACACGTCAAATCAGGCATGTGTAAAAATGTTTTGGTGATTGGCGCAGATACGTTATCTAAAACCTGTGACCCAACAGACCGCTCAACCATCATTCTATTTGGAGATGGAGCAGGTGCGGTTGTGGTGAGCGCGAGCGAAGAGCCTGGCATTTTGTCAACTCATATCTACGCAGATGGTCAATTTGGCGAATTACTCAGCCTTGAAGCACCTAAACGTGGACAAGATGCTGATAAGTGGTTACACATGGCAGGTAACGAAGTCTTCAAAGTTGCAGTAACACAGCTGTCTAAACTCGTTAAAGATACACTTGCTGCTAATGGTATGCATAAATCGGAACTTGACTGGTTGGTACCACACCAAGCCAACTACCGTATTATCTCAGCGACAGCGAAAAAACTCTCTATGTCATTAGATCAAGTTGTTATTACACTTGATAAGCATGGCAATACTTCTGCTGCAACGGTACCAACTGCCTTGGATGAAGCTGTCCGTGATGGCCGAATTAAACGTGGTCAGACTCTTCTTTTAGAAGCTTTTGGCGGCGGTTTCACTTGGGGTTCTGCGCTCGTTAAATTCTAACGTTATTTTAAGCATTTCTTTTTAAGGTGCGCCACGATGGCGCATCTTATTCTTTTACTTTTCTAAAGGGAAAAATCATGAGCAAGTTTGCTATCGTATTTCCGGGGCAGGGTTCTCAAGCTGTAGGTATGCTTGCAGAACTAGGCGAACAATATGACGTAGTAAAACAAACCTTTGCAGAAGCATCCGATGCTTTAGGTTATGACTTATGGGCGCTTGTTCAAAGTGGGCCTGCGGAAGATTTAAATCAGACTTTCCGTACACAACCTGCTTTACTTGCGGCTTCTGTTGCTATCTGGCGTGTTTGGCAAGAACTTGGCCTCGAACAACCTGCTAACCTTGCAGGTCATAGTTTGGGTGAGTATTCTGCACTGGTATGTGCGGGTGTTATTGATTTTAAAGAAGCAATTAAACTGGTCGAACTACGTGGTCAGCTTATGCAAGAAGCGGTTCCTGCAGGGACTGGCGCTATGTATGCGATCATCGGCCTTGATGATGCAGCCATTGCAAAAGCCTGTGAAGAAGCGGCTCAAGGTGATGTTGTGTCTCCAGTTAACTTTAACTCGCCTGGCCAAGTTGTGATTGCGGGCAGTAAAGAAGCTGTCGAGCGTGCTGGTGCCTTATGTAAAGAAGCAGGTGCTAAACGTGCACTGCCTTTACCAGTGTCAGTACCATCACACTGTGCCTTAATGAAGCCAGCAGCAGAAAAGTTAGCGGTTGCACTAGAGTCTATTGAATTCAACGCTCCTCAGCTTCCAGTCATCAACAACGTTGATGTGGCGGCAGAAACGGATCCTGCAAAAATCAAAGGTGCCCTTGTTCGTCAGTTACACTGCCCAGTGCGTTGGACTGAGAGCGTGCAGTTAATGCATGAACAAGGTGTTGAAAGTCTGCTTGAATTTGGACCTGGTAAAGTCCTTACTGGTCTAACAAAACGTATCGTGAAAACACTAAGTGCAGCAGCAGTTAATGATGTTGTTTCACTAGAAGCAGTGAAATAATCCATTCACGATCTGAAAAGGAAAAGATAACATGATGAATCTTGAAGGTAAGATTGCGTTAGTAACAGGCGCAAGCCGTGGCATAGGTCGTGCGATTGCAGAGCTGTTGGTTGAACGTGGCGCAACCGTGATTGGTACAGCGACATCTGAAAATGGTGCGGCTTCAATCAGTGAATATTTAGGTGAGAACGGTAAAGGCCTTGCTTTGAACGTCACCGATATTGAGTCTGTCGAAGCGACTTTGAAAACGATCAATGATGAATTTGGCGTCATTGATATCTTGGTTAATAATGCAGGCATTACTCGCGATAATTTGCTAATGCGTATGAAAGATGACGAGTGGAACGACATTATTAACACCAACCTTACTCCTATTTATCGCATGTCAAAAGCGGTACTTCGTGGCATGATGAAAAAACGTGCGGGCCGTATTATCAATGTTGGCTCTGTTGTAGGAACAATGGGTAATGCAGGTCAAGCTAACTACGCTGCAGCAAAAGCCGGTGTAATTGGTTTTACTAAATCAATGGCTCGTGAAGTGGCTTCAAGGGGTATCACTGTCAACACAGTTGCGCCAGGTTTTATTGAAACAGATATGACTAAAGCACTCAACGATGATCAACGTACAGCAACATTATCGAATGTACCAGCGGGCCGTCTTGGCGATCCGCGAGAAATTGCTTCTGCTGTTGTGTTTTTAGCGTCATCTGAGGCAGCTTACATTACAGGTGAAACTTTGCATGTTAATGGTGGCATGTATATGGTTTAATGCACAGAACTGAGAATTAGGTCGTTTTAATTTGTTGAAAATGTCCTACAGTTGCAGTTAAATGTCGTTAAATTATTATGTCTGTGTACAAGAATTGTGCATGAATTCAGTTAAAAATGTATTGAATTTCGGTTAATTTCACTAAAATTGTGGTTTGACCAGCAAGGACCCCCTTGCAACTTTCAATAGTTCGCATAAACTACGGAATTATCGCATTAGGCGAAATCTGTAAAGGAAAAGAAAATGAGCAACATCGAAGAACGCGTAAAAAAAATCATTGTTGAACAACTAGGTGTAGACGAAGCAGAAGTTAAAAACGAAGCTTCTTTTGTTGACGATCTAGGTGCTGATTCTCTAGATACAGTTGAACTAGTAATGGCTTTAGAAGAGGAGTTCGATACTGAAATCCCTGATGAAGAAGCAGAGAAAATCACTACAGTTCAAGCTGCAATCGACTACGTAAACAGCGCTCAGTAATTATCTCTCCCAGGCGGTCACCTTGACCGCCTGTGTTTTCTCTAATATCTTCAATTCCTCACATAAACAAACATTCAATTCTTCGGAGTATTATATCGTGTCCAAGCGTCGTGTAGTTGTCACTGGCATGGGTATGTTGTCGCCGGTAGGCAACACAGTAGCATCATCTTGGAAAGCCCTGCTGGAAGGTCAAAGTGGTATTGTTAATATCGAACATTTTGATACAACCAATTTTTCAACCCGTTTTGCAGGTCTTGTCAAAGATTTTGATTGTACTGAATATATGTCTAAAAAAGATGCACGAAAAATGGATCTTTTTATTCAATATGGCATTGCAGCAGGTATCCAAGCTCTTGATGACTCTGGCTTAGAAATTACGCAATCAAATGCAGACCGAGTAGGAGTTGCAATCGGTTCTGGTATCGGTGGTCTTGACCTTATTGAAACGGGGCATACAGCGCTTGTTGAAAAAGGCCCACGCAAAGTCAGCCCATTTTTTGTTCCTTCGACGATTGTTAATATGGTCGCGGGTAACTTATCTATTATGCGTGGTCTTCGTGGCCCTAATATTGCTATTTCTACAGCATGTACTACAGGCCTTCACAATATTGGTCATGCTGCTCGTATGATTGCTTACGGTGATGCAGAGGCTATGGTTGCTGGTGGTGCAGAAAAAGCATCGACTCCACTCGGTATGGCAGGTTTCGGTGCTGCCAAAGCACTGTCTACACGCAATGATGAGCCTCAAAAAGCTTCTCGTCCATGGGATAAAGGCCGTGATGGTTTTGTTCTTGGTGATGGCGCGGGTGTTATCGTATTAGAAGAATATGAACATGCGAAAGCTCGTGGCGCTAAAATATACGCAGAACTGGTTGGTTTCGGTATGTCGGGTGATGCTTACCATATGACTTCGCCAAGTGAAGATGGTTCTGGTGGTGCACTTGCGATGGAAGCGGCAATGCGTGATGCGAACATCACGGGTACCCAAGTTGGTTATGTGAATGCACACGGTACTTCGACACCTGCTGGTGATGTGGCCGAAGTGAAGGGCATTAAGCGAGCATTGGGTGAAGAGGGTTCCAAGCAGGTATTGGTATCATCAACTAAGTCCATGACAGGCCACTTACTTGGTGCTGCGGGGTCTGCGGAAGCGATCATTACTATCATGTCATTGGTTGATCAAATTGTTCCTCCAACAATCAACCTTGATGATCCAGAAGAAGGCTTAGATATTGATCTCGTTCCTCATACAGCCCGTGAAGTCGAGATGGAATACGCAATTTGTAACTCGTTTGGCTTTGGTGGTACGAACGGTTCACTGGTATTCAAAAAGTTTGCTGAGTAAATACAACGACAAGCTTTTCTAAAATGAGGCTTGTAATCTAACGGCTCGATGCTTAGCATTGGGCCGTTTTGTTTTATTCATTCATCAAACATTAGGTAGCTTGAATATGTTTTTGGTAAACGGAATGCCGCACACTCATGTGCCCATCGGTGACCGCAGTTTTCAATATGGTGATGGTTGTTTTAGTACCATATTGACCAAACAGGGTAAATTGGTATTTTGGCCTGAACATATCGAGCGACTTGAAGCGTGTCTCACTGCTTTACACATCCCATTGCCTGATTGGCAACAGGTTTTGGATTGGGCCAATCAACTGGTTTTAAGCGATGGCCTTGGTGGTATCAAAATCCATATTAGTCGCGGGGAAGGTGGGCGAGGTTATAGTCCCGTTGGACTCAATCAACCCACGGTGACAGTGACCAGCTTTGACTACCCCTCTCATTATCTACAATGGCAAGAAAATGGTTTAGCACTGGGTGTATGTCAAACGCAGTTAGGCATCCAACCCATGCTTGCCGGCCATAAACATAATAATCGCTTGGAGCAAGTGATGGCCAAAGCTGAATTGGAAGGCAGTGGGTTTGCTGACGCAGTGATGCTAAATATCAACCATCATCTTATTGAAACGACAATGGCCAATCTTTTTTGGCTACAGGATAATCAAATTTATACGCCTGATTTGAGTCTATCAGGTGTGGCTGGAGTGATGCGCAGAAAAGTGTTAACGAATCTACAAAGCCAAGGTTACACCACTCATATTGGTATGTTCACTTTAGATGACTTAGTGCAAGCGGAAGAAATGTGGATCTGCAACGCGCTACTTGGTGTTGCTCCTATTACCCATTTATCCAACCCGGAATATAATCAGACGTTTTTGATTGGAAAGCTCACTCGACAACTTCAAAGGAATTTAAATACGTGATAAAAAAACTATTGGCTTTTATTGTACTTGTCGCGGCGCTTTTAGCTGCAGGTCTTTTTTACGCTATCTCACAAACAAAGCAGTACGTAAATGAGCCGATTCTCATTGAGCAACCTCAGCTCTTTACGGTAGAAAATGGCACGAACTTTCACCGCCTGATGCGTCAGTTAGTGAAGGAGAAGATCATCGAATCATCAGACTACACGCGATTAATGCCGCGTCTTTATCCACAACTATTAAATATAAGAGCAGGCACCTACCAACTTGAGCCTAATGTATCGTTGTACCAAGCTCTGCAGCTTTTCAATACAGGCAAAGAGCACCAGTTCTCGATCACCTTTGTTGAAGGGAGCCGTTACAGTGATTGGGTTAAACAACTCAGAGCGGCACCAAATATCCAGCACGATTTAGCAGGGCTGTCTGAAAAAGAAGCGGCAAAGAAACTCAATATCGAGCAAGACAAACTTGAAGGTCTTTTTTTGGCTGAAACTTATCACTTCACTTCTGGGACCACGGAAAGCCAGATACTTCGCCGAGCACACAATAAATTAAACCGTGTCCTAGAAAGCCATTGGGCATCACGCCAGCAGAAGTTACCTTTAAAAGATGCTTATGCTGCCTTGATCTTGGCATCAATCATCGAAAAAGAAACTTCGATTGATAGTGAACGAGCACGAGTTTCATCAGTATTCATTAACCGCCTAAACAGAGGCATGCGTTTACAAACTGATCCGACGGTTATCTATGGAATGGGCGATGCTTATCAAGGCAATATTCGCAAAAAAGACTTACGTACACCAACACCATATAATACTTATACGATTAATGGATTGCCTCCAACACCAATTGCAATGGCAGGTGAAGCCTCTATTGCAGCAGCATTAAACCCAGACAGCAGTCGCTATTTGTATTTTGTTGCCAGTGGTAAAGGTGGACACGTCTTTTCGAAGTCCCTTGCTGAACATAACCGAGCTGTGCGAGCCTACTTAAAAGAGTTGAGAAAAAACAAATGAAGAAAGCAAACTTTATTGTCGTCGAAGGCCTAGAGGGTGCGGGCAAGAGTACCGCGATTAAAACAGTTTTAGAAACCCTGAACGCCGCCGGTATCCACGATGTCGTTAACACTCGTGAACCAGGAGGCACGCCATTGGCTGAAAAAATGCGTCAGTTGGTAAAAGAAGAGCATCAGGGCGAAGAACTGAAAGATATGACTGAACTTCTGCTGCTTTATGCCGCACGCGTTCAGTTAGTGGAAAATGTCATTAAGCCAGCACTGGCAAACGGACAGTGGGTTGTCGGTGACCGTCATGATCTTTCATCGCAAGCTTATCAAGGTGGTGGACGTCAAATGGATGCGGCTTTGATGAAAAACCTTCGTGATACAACGCTAGGTGACTTTAAACCGGCTTTGACTTTATACATGGATATTGATCCTAGTATTGGTCTAGAACGAGCTCGCGGAAGAGGCGAGCTGGATCGTATCGAAAAAATGGACATCAGCTTTTTTGAGCGTACCCGTGAACGTTATTTAGAATTAGCGCATACCGACGACGCTATTACAGTGATTAATGCCGAGCAGGGAATAGATGAAGTGGCTTACGATATCAAAGCCGCATTGACCGCTTGGCTAGAGCAATCATCAAAACCGGAGTGATTCATGTTAAATGATTACCCTTGGTTAGAACCTGTGTGGACAAACCTAAAAACGAGTTTAGAGCTTGATAGAATCTCGGGTGCCTTGTTGTTCCACTCTGACAAAGATTTAGGAACCGAAAAGTTGGCTGAGGCTTTGAGCTACACTTTAATCTGCCAAAATGATAAGAGCGAAGCGTGTGGTTTCTGCCACAGTTGCCAATTAGTTCAGTCGCAAAGCCATCCTGATTTACACTGGATCAAGCCAGAAAAAGAAGGTAAGTCGATCACGGTTGATCAAATTCGCTTAGTAAATCGACTGGCTCAAGAGTCTGCTCAGCTTAATGGCTATCGAGTGTTTATTATTGCACCTGCAGACGCCATGAATGAATCTGCTTCTAATGCGCTATTGAAAACTTTGGAAGAGCCGGGACAAAACTGCGTTTTTCTTTTGCTTACGGAGCATCAAGAGATCTTGTTGCCGACCATTAAAAGCCGCTGTCAAAAGTGGACAGTCACCTCACCATCGGCACAACAAGCGACAGATTGGTTGAGCCAACATACGCAAAATACGATTCCTGCTTATGCGCTTAAATTAAATATGGGCTCTCCGCTTGCGACATTAGCGGCATTAAAAGAAGGCGAGTTAGAGGCCTACCAGAAATTTGAAAACAGCCTAATTGACGCTTTATTATCGCCAAATGCAAACCTATTTCATTGTGCATCTTTGTTTGGTCAATACCCAAACAAAGCACTCGATTGGGCGTGGCTTTTGCTCAGTGACGCTCAGAAAGTACACTTTGGACTGACCGTTCCTGAGCAACTGCCCGGCGCTGTGCGTTTTACATCCGTTCACTTCGATGGTTTGCACCGTTCAGCCAACAAACTCTTAGAACTGAAACAACAACTTCACCGCTTTTCAGGTTTAAACCTAGAGCTTTTATCAATCAACTGGTTAATTGAATCACGAGAGGAACTATGTTCGTAGATTCGCACTGTCATTTAGACAAATTAAATTACGACGATCTTCATACAAGTGTTGAAGATGTGATTAACAAGGCACAGCAAGCTAATGTCAAAGAACTGCTATCTGTTGGTGTAACAATGGATGCTTTTCCAAAAATGTTGGAAATGATTATGCCTTATGAAAATGTACATGCTTCGTGTGGTGTTCACCCACTGGATGTCGATAGTGTATTTTCACTGGAAAAACTTCGGCAGTACGCTTCATATGACAAAGTTGTTGCTATTGGTGAAACCGGTTTAGATTATCACTACAAACCAGAAACCGCAGCTTTACAAAAAGAGCGTTTCGAACAGCAGGTTGAACTGGCAGTAGAGTACAATAAGCCATTGATTATCCATACCCGAAATGCTCGTCATGATACATTGGATATTCTTAAAAATGGTAACGCACAAAAATGTGGTGGCGTGATTCATTGTTTTACAGAAGATTTACCTTTTGCTGAAGCTGCAATGGAACTGGGCTTTTATATTTCGATCTCGGGTATTGTAACTTTCCGCCAGGCAACAGAGCTGAAAGAAGTAGTTAAAGCATTACCTCTAGAAAGACTTTTGATCGAAACAGATTCCCCTTATCTTGCCCCGGTTCCTCATCGTGGCAAAGAAAATCAACCAGCTTACGTCGTTGAGGTTGCAGCGTATATTGCTCAGTTAAGAGGATGTTCCCTATTTGAAGTAGGTCAAAAAACGACGGAGAATTTCCATACTCTTTTTTTGCGGTAAAAAATTAATCCTGACAATTAATAGCATGGTAGAGTCTGCTATTTTGTATAAGTGTAAATTAAATAAGCAGTTTAAGGTGGGTTCATCTACTTTTTAAAGTAATTGTATTTAATTTACTCAAATGTAATTTTGTTACCTAAAATAACAAGTTTGTCTCTTGTTATTTACACGTCTTTACGATGGGGATTAAATATAAATCATAAAATACAGCTACTTGTGATTATTCTTTTGGTTTTAGAGTGAATTGCCCAGATGTGATCTGAAGCTTATTTTGAAACTAAATTTCATAACTTTGTAGAAAGTATGAAGGGCCTCAAGATATATTTAGAGGCGAAAAATATAATGTCTTAGCTTACGGCATTTAATAAGAGTACTTGCATCAGGCGACGGGGGTGTGCCGCGAGTAATCTTAATTACTTATCATTTATCAGGAGCATAAACGTATGAAAAGTTTCTTTAGTAAACTTTCACAAGCTATTATGTTACCAATTGCCTTGTTACCTGCTGCAGGTATCATGTTAGGTATTGGTGGTAGTTTTACAAACCAAGCAATGATTGACGCATACCAAATTGGTGCGTTAGAAGACGGAAGTATTCTAAATAGCTTCCTTCAAGTAATGACAGCTGCAGGTAGTATCGTTTTTGCTAACTTGCCTGTTATGTTTGCCCTTGCAATCGCTGTCGGTTTTGCTCGTGCGGAAAAAGGTGCAGCGGCATTGGCTGCTTTGATTTCATATCTTGTAATGAACGTGGTAATTGCAAAGACGTTAGTTGTGGCGAACATGATTAACCTTGATACTAATACCGTTGTTCTTATGGGGAAAGAATACCCTGGTGTTCTTGCAGATATGTTGGGTATTACGAACACGCTAAGTATGGGGGTGTTCGGTGGCCTAATTGCTGGTGCGGTAACGGTTGTTCTACATAACAAATACCACGATGTAAAACTGCCTGATTATCTTGGTTTCTTCGGTGGTGCACGTTTCGTTCCTATCATTAGTGCTTTCTCAGCGCTATTCTACGGTATTGCATTAACCTTTATTTGGCCTTTCTTTGGTGCAGCGTTTGGTGCGATAGGTTCGGCATTAGGTGAGTTGACGGCTTCTGGTCATGGTTACATTGCGTCATTTATCTTTGGTGTTATTGAACGTGCACTGATTCCTGTTGGTTTACACCATGTTTTCTACCTACCTTTATGGCAGACAGAAATCGGTGGCACAGCAGAAATTGCAGGAGAAGTGATCAAAGGTACGCAAAATATTTTCTTCCAATCTCTGGCAACAAGCGACTTCTCACAGTTTACTTCAACTAACTTTATGACGGGTAAATTCCCATTCATGATGTTTGGTTTGCCTGCAGCGGCTTACGCGATGTACACACTTGCAGATGAAGAAAATAAGAAAGCAGCAGGCGGTCTTTTATTCTCGGTTGCATTAACGGCATTTTTGACAGGTATTACAGAGCCTATCGAATTTACGTTCCTATTCCTATCGCCATTCTTATACTACGCAATTTATGTTCCTTTGGCCGGTCTTTCTTTTATGCTGATGGACATGCTCAACGTGAAAGTTGGTATGACATTTAGTGGCGGTTTCATTGACTTTACATTATTCGGTTTATTGCCTGGTGTTACGGGTGCTGAAAACAACTGGTACTACATTGTCCTAGTTGGTCTGGCTTACGCAGTGGCTTATTTCTTTATTTTCCGCTGGTTCATTGTTAAATTTGATATTAAAACACCGGGCCGTAAAGGTAGTGCTGTTGCGGTTGTTTCTAAGAAAGATTATCAAGCATCTAAAGGCGGTGCCGGTAGTTCTGACAAAGCTAAGATGATGATTGATGCTTTGGGAGGAGCTGAGAATATCGTTGACGTTGATGCGTGTATTACTCGCTTACGCATTTCGGTTAAAGACAATGGTCAAGTAAAAGAGAATGACTACTGGACTCAAGAATTGGGTGCAAAAGGTTTAGTTAAAGTTGGTGACACGGGTATTCAGGCAATCTATGGTGCTGAAGCTGCGGGTTACAAAGCTCAAATTAACTCGTTGCTTGGTAAATAATGAACGCAGCAAGAAAGTTTAGAAGAACAGGTGCATTTGTTATTGATGTGATGATTGCTAAAATGTTTACTCAAGTGGTACTTTCATTACTCGCACTCATCACTGCAAATGTATTTGATTCTGGCATCTTACATCTTTCGTTGAATGATGATATGGCTTTGCCCACGTTGTGGATGCTTATGGTCATAATACTGATGTCGTTTATTGGTGTTTATATTGGTTACTGCTCAATCTGTTATAATCTGCTAGGGAAGTCTCTTGGGAAATACTTACTGCAGGTAGAGCAGGTTGAGATAGATAAGGTGCCAAATATAAGCCGATACCTTAAACGTGAGAGAAAAAAGATTTTCTTGCTTTTGTCAACATTGGGCTTTTACTACCTTTACGTAGGTATTCAATATTACCTTTATGACGTTGAACCACTTGCATAAAGCCACCCTCGCATAAGAATTTATGCCATTGGTTACGTGAGTTAAGCACGTTGCATATCCAAGATATTGAGATGAAAAGCCATTAAAATCCGAGTACTTAAGTACTCGGATTTTTTATTTTACTTTCAGTTTTATTAATATTAGAGTGTTCGTAATATCTAATTCCCTATATAAGGGATATTAGGAATGTACTGTGTTGTAGCTGGCTTTGAAATTATTGAATAGAATGGAAATTATGAAAAAAATACTCGTTTTGGCGACATTACTGCCAGGTTTATCCATGGCCAAAGGTCAAATGGAAGGACTTGAAGTAGGGATGGCTATGGATCAAGGTTTGAGCGTTGTGATTGAAGCTAACGATCAATACCGAGGTACCGTTGGTAATGATGGTATTGCGTTTGATTACATTGCTCTTCGTGGCTCATTCGCTAACAAAATGCCTTTTACGTGGTATGTGGGTGCAGGTGCTTGGAATGAATGGGATGATGGATTTGGCCTTCGAGCTCCATTGGGCTTAGATTGGAACTTTGCTAAACAATGGAATTTGTATGGACAAGTTCATCCAGAACTTGATTTGAACGATGATTTAGATCTTCACATAGGTGCTGCGGTTGGTATTACCTACGGTTTTTAGCCCTTTGATGGCAAGCGTTTTTAAATCGACATCTTAAATAACACGTGAAAGATAGTTTACCTGTTCAATATCACACCCAAGTGATCTCAAGATGCATGATTCAGAGTGATGTCATTTGGGTATATTCCTGTTCTTGATAAAAAGTAACATGAAAAATTGTGATTTAGTCTATTCATTATTGAAATTAATATTTAGAAGGAAAACACCAACAAGACGGCTCCATTTTCTTCCTTGAGTTTGGCACAATGCTCTCGCTTTGTATTACTCAGTTTGAAGTTATTGAATATAATTAGTAAAACAATTCTCCATCAGTAAAATTCAAATAAAATCCCATGCTATCAGTAATCTTTATCTATATAGTCTATCGATAAGATTTAAAATTACTGCTTTGGAAGGAATAAAATGCCTGGTTCTACCACCCCAATCTTCAGTCGCATTGCTTCAGTTGATGTCCCTAGTTCCAATGGGATTGCCACAGATAAAAGACTCAATATTAAACAAATTGAAAACACCAATGAAAGAAAAACTGGATTTTCTAATACTCTAAATTGGTTTAAAAGCTTCGACAGAGAAAGTTCTGATTTAAATAAAATAAACATGAAACAAGAGCTGCAGCAACGCCAGTTGAAATCATCGTACATCCCAGAGTCAGCTAAATCACATGTTCAAAATAATATTTCACTAAAAGATAAAAAAGAGAACTCCGGAGCTTTAACACCTTCATCAGCACTTGTAGCACCTCCGCCACCGCCACCGCCACCGCCACCGAAACCGTCTATGGCACCTCCGCCACCGCCTCCGCCACCGCTGATGTCTAGGGCCCCACTTCCTAAACCAACAGTTGCAACACAACAAAGTATTGGTGTCAAATTTGAAGATCAGTTGGCTGCAAAAGTTGCCGCTCGTGCGGGAAAAATGACAGAATCAAAAACGAGTGAAAAATTAATTCAAACTGCTAGGGCAACGGAGTCTGGCATGACGGACTTCGATGCCGCCTGTCGTTCATTAGCTGATGGATTTGATTTCACATTAGATGCTGTCCAATATATGAGTACTCTTGCAACAGAAAAAGATTTAAGCGATCCAAGTGATATTAAAGAGTTCAAAGATAAGTTCAGTTCATCTGAAGCATTTCGTCAAAAAATCACTGATAAGGCTGTTTTGAATTTGTTTTTAGCCCCATTCGGGAACAGTCATGGGGATGAATTGGAAAAATTTAAAAACCAAGTAACGACTAAACTAGACAATGACGAAAAGTTGGACTTGAAAAAAGAATTTTCAAGATTAGAAAATCAGCTATCTTTGAGTAAAGAAGCCTTGGGAAACACAATTCGTTCACATTATCTGCCTTCAGCTGAAAGTTCTTTAAATACATTGATTAAAGCCAACAACAAATTATTAACGAAAAAAAGCTCTCAACACAGTGGTGAACTGCAGGTTAAGTTGAGCGATATTAGTAATGCTAGACTCAATGAACCCAAAACTTACCTGTCTCTTCTAAAAGGTGAATTAACGAGCAAAGAGTTGCCTCGTGATAAAGCCGAAAATTTAGTTGAACAACTTGCAAGCACTTTACCTGAGCTTGATGTCAGTGATAGGGTGGCCATTAAGGCAATGTTGGCTGATTTACTGGCAAGAATGAGCTAATGTTTATTTTGTTTTCATAAGATGAACTTACTTTTTATAGTGATGAGTTTCGTTGTGTAATTGCTTGTATGTTTTCGTACTTTAGTAATATCTAAGTACTTAAGAACCTGAACGTCGTAGTTACTATTGGAAACCATTACAAAGTGACTCGATCCCCAAGTGCTCTCGAAAACTTTAGCAGAGGCGCTTGGGGGATGCTTTTTTCCAATTCTTTCCTGATTCTTATCGTGTTTACCACTTTTCGCTAAATATAGGGATATTGAAATGGCGGAGATCTTGCATCCATAGCAATTACTCAAGGAGAAATTTGCTCAATAGGCTTTATTCATCTATATCCTTATTATGGCAGTTAAAAATCGATCAATTATTTTGGTTAATTTATCTGAAGTAGTTGACCTTAGGCTATAAATGGAGGAAGCACCAATGGAATATGAACTTAAGGCAGCCTTGTCCATCACGGTAACGGTATTTACTGTGTTGATTTCTTTTGCGGCGGTTGCAATATCGGCAGCCTAATTACTGAGGTTACTCCAAAAATACGCAATCGTGGTCTCATTACTGATCATCATGTTGAACTTGACTTCAAGACCTATGAACAATTTCGTCATGGTAAAACAGCACTGATTGCTCAAGGAGGAGGACAAAGAGGTATCTTCACCTCTGGAGTTCTTGATGCCTTTTTATTAGCAGATTTCGATCCCTTCGATGTTTTCTATGGAACTTCGGCAGGAGCATTGAACATTTGTGCTTATCTATGCCGTCAAAAAGGGATGGGTAAAGCATTCACAACCGAATTGACTCAATCGAAAGAGTTTTTCAACCTCATTCGCTATATACGTAATAAACAGCACATGAGGCTTGAATGGGCATTAGACCGGATTAAGAAACCGCCTTTCAATTTGGATTTAGCTTACGGACAAGCCATTTTGGGCCCTCGTCAGGCCTTTGCGGCTGTAACCGATATTGATACTTTATCGGATCAATATCTTCCGTTATTTGGAGATGATTGGGAGCGCACAATGATTGCAACCTGCGCTATTCCAAAATTGTATCAAGGGCCTGTCTCTATTCAAGGTAAACGTTTTGTTGATGGCGGAATAGCAGCTTCAATTCCGGTTCAAGAGGCATGGAGGCATAATGCTCGCCACATTGTGGTGATCCGTACCGAACCTTTTAGTGATAAAGAGTTTTCACAGCAAGTTTCGACTAATTCAATCGTTCAAGAATGGTTGTATGAACCTTATCAAAATATACAAGAATCTTGGCAGCAAAAGAAAAATCAGTGGGTAGCTGAGTGGGGACAGTTTTTAAAACAGAAGATCACTCTCGCGCAAGGGGCCGTGCAACCAAAACAACCTATTTTAAACGGAGGCCGTTGGTTATTTGGAGCGGATAATCTGTATCGCTTAAGTCACTTAATCGGTGAAAACTTCGATTCAGGTTTAGCAGACATGTTAATGATTCATTATCAGACTTTCGAGCTGACTCAAGAGTTTCTTGCCTCTCCACCCGATGATGCATTTATCCTACAACTTGCACCAACAACTGATCTTAAATCATCATCATTAATGAGTACACCTGAAGCTTTAGAACATGATTATCAGTTAGGGCTTAAAATTGGTGGCCACTTCGTACAATTATATAATGAGTTAACCAAACCAAGGTGATATCCGATAGACATGCCTAAACCTACCGTTTCATTTTCTACCAATTAATTCAAATTTTTCATAAATAAAAATGAAAAAGTCAGATTAATGTTACCTTTTTAGTTTTGTTTTTTTTATCTTTTTTTCACAAATAATTGTTTTTATTGTAAATATTTCTTAATTACTTTGAATAACCTTGAGATTGACTACTTTTCAGTTAACTTATCCGGCAAATTATTCATCAAACATTTGTCATGACACTGCAAAGAATTGTTGGTATTTCGTTGGTCTTTCCGTGCTTTTATTTAATTAGCAATACTGCATGTGCTAAAAAATTAGGTGAGCTTGATCACTCCAACGTAAATACGCAAACCGAAAAACAATCAAAGAACACACAACCAGATATATACGTTAAGTTTTTTTTCTATGGTGACGAAGAAGAAAAGCTTCAAGTCTTGTTAAATATGGGGACGTATTGTCGTGAGGAAATTCAGCCGAGTGGGGCTACACAAATTCAATGTGGTCCATACTCAGCAGAACAATGGCAAACTATTGAGCCTCTTATTTACAACATTACTAATGAGTATCGGGTATATCATTCAACAGGTAACAACTTACCGAGTTTGGATCTTATTGCTGAACAACAAAAGTCAACCCATCCGTATCTCAATACTTTAACGGCAGAATTGGTGGCGATCAGCCAACAGCAATATCAAAACGGTAATCTCAAAACTTATCAAGAACAGTTGCCTTCTCGTGCAGTTGCAAGTGGTGTGAGTCTGTCTGAACAATGGCTATCACAAGCTTGGGGGGATGCAAAGCTTGATATTGGTTTGTCGTTAAACGCAGGTCATCAGTGGGCATTTGATCATGTAGAAGCATTGTTACCTTTTTGGCAGCAGGATGATCAATCATTATGGTTTGTCCAAGCTGGGGCATTATTTAACCGTGATAACTTTCACGGTCGTGATTTTGCCCATATTGGTTTGGGGTACCGTCAGTTGGATGACGAGCAATATTTCGGTATTAATAGCTTTATTGATTACGATCTCTCTCGTCAACATAGGCGTATGAGTGTCGGTGCCGAGTACGGTATCAATTATTTTACCTTTACTTCCAATGTCTACTTTCCTATCTCTGATTGGAAAGACTCTCCTGATTTATATGAAGGGATGAATAGCTTGGTTGAGCGAGCGGCGAAAGGTTGGGATTTATCTCTTGATACCTATTTACCGATCGATAATCGAGTGAAATTCAACCTAACTGCTGGACAATATTTAGGCCGTTATGTTGAGCATATGGATGGCAGTCTACCGAGTGAAGACCCTTACCATTTCAGTGTGAACGCCGAGTTTAACCCAGCACCAGAATGGGGGCTGACACTCGGATATCAACGCGAGCAAGGTGCCAAAGACCAATACTTTGCTGGTGTGAATTATACCCTGTCATTAAGTGGATTATATCAAGGTGAACATCGTCAATCTCAACAAAGTTTAATACCTAAAAAAGAGCGCTTAACTGAGTTTGTTCAGCGTGATCATAATATGGTCTTGGAATACAAGCAGAAGTATGCCGACATTAGTATCCACCTGCCCGAGTCTGCGCTGGTCGAAGAAAACAGCCAGCAAATGGTCGCGAATTGGATGGAGGTTAAAGGTGGCGCCGATATCGTCAGTTATCAATGGCAAGGTGAAGCAGCTCAGTATCTTAATGATACCCAATCAGCCAAACCGATTTTCCAAGTGCCAGCATATCGTTATGACGGCTTAAACCAATTGTCACTGCAAGTTGTTTACCAATTACGAAGTGGTGAGGTGAAGCAGTCCAATGTCATGAAGATCAAAGTCACGGACAGCAAAGTTCTTGAGTCTCTAGAATTTGTGCCGTCTAGTGCACTTGCCGGAGAAAATATCACCGCTAAGGCCAAATTGAATAAAGCGGTCAAAGATGTGCCTATGGCCTTTGCAATCACCGCTGAGGATTTACAAGATTTGACGGTCAACGGTGAGCCTATCGAACTTAATCAGCAGAAAAATACCCTGCAATTAGAGGCTAAAACCGATGAGCAAGGGATAGCTCAGCTTGTGCTTAACAGTAGTAAAGGACAAAAAATCACGGTCAACGCAATTTATGATCACAATCAAGAAGAGAGTAAGTCTGGCGAAATTGAATGGACACAGAAAACCCATTACCAAGTGAAAATTTTTCATGCAGGCCAGGAGGCCGGTAAAGAGGGAAGTGATTCAGAATCTTTAATGACTTTACAAACCTTGAGTGCGTTTGTGTTTGAAGAAGAGGGTGCGGTTATTACGGATTTGTCTAAGTTTAAATTTCAGTGGTGGCGTAGAGCCCATGATAGTAATGGTGAATTTGAAAAAATTACAGGTGCCACGCAGCAAAGATATCGCCTAAAAGGCCAAGACCAAGGTTATCAATTTAAAGTATCCACAACGAATTAAACAATCATCAATAACTAATACAAAAAGAAATACTGAGGAAATAATGAAAAAATCAGCAATCACATTGGGTCTTATTCTAGGTGGTTTAACCGCAGGTGCAGGTGCGGGTGCAGATAATGAAAGTGCTATGACCAATGTAGTCAATGGTCATGCTCCAACGATTAATGCTCCGAGTTTAGTAAATAACGCTCTAACATGGGACTCGAATGAAGTCATTCTTGAGCTGAATGAAGCTCCTAAGGATGCGGCTTCTGATGAAGATGGTGATGACTTAACGCAGCTTGACATATGGGTAACACCTAAAAATTCGAATGAAAGACTTTTTGAGTTACATGACCAGCCTCTTGAATCAGTAACACAAGTAGCTCTAAATAATATTGATATGGAAACCATAAAAAATAAAGAGCTAAAGCTTTATTGGAAAGTAAAGTCAGATTATGGTTTCCCAGTTGACACAAAAGAATCTCAACCAGTCAGCACTGATTTCAGCATAATCGCAGACCTAACTGTGACGATTACACAAAGCGTTTCTGTTAATGATGTTATTACCATTACGGCGACGGACGGAGGTAACTTCACGCTTGCCGAATCGAACCTTGAACTAAGCTTGGAAGGCACTCAAGGGGACGGTATGTATGACAAAGCTCTCGCACAACAAAAACTAGACGCGGCTACGAGAACTCCTGTGGATTCCACTACATTAACGATTACAGCACCAAAAGAAATTCAGGGTTATAAGGTTGTTGCAACTGTTACTAAAGATAGTATCTCATCTGTTCGTTCAAAACTTCGTTAATCACTTTTTCAGCGGGCTATCTTAAGCCCGCTTTTTCTCGTTATGGGTAACAGGTCATGAAGTCTCGTTTTATTACTCTTTTTTTAGCACTTGGCGCAACGTCATCGACGGCTGCAACGCCCTGTGCGGTAGATAAAGTTTGCGCACAAACCCAAATTATTGAAGGTCATGGTTTTAGCAATGCAGCTCCAACGTTAGAAATCGCTTCAGATGAGCATCACACCATAGGTATAGGCACAATCAAAGTATCGCCGCCCGCTACAGAAGATCAAGATGGTGATCTCGTTGACATGCTAAAGGTTGAGTATCATTGGTGTGTGAATGCAGAAAACTATTGCTTCCCACAAAAAAACCGAGAATTAACGATTGCCCCAGATCAAATCGATAAAGTTTTCACTAAGGGAGTAGGTTTCAAAGCTTTATCAGTAAGCTATAGCGGAGAAATGCAAAAAGGTTACCCTGAGTCAACGCGCAGATTTCAAAGTGACCCACTGCCTGTGGCATTAGAATATCCAGCGGATTTCACTAATGGGATTTGTTATGAAGCCGGCAATCAAGCGGTAACTCAGATGGTAATTAACACTGATGCTTTAGAAGGAGAAACTCACACTCATAATTTAGAGTTTCCTAACATGGCGCTCGGTTCATTGCCTGGAGAGTTGAGTAAAACGGCGACTTCTGGGGGAATAAATATTACAGACGTTGCCAACAACTTTATTCCAACATTTCAAGAAAAGGCCTTACCTGAACACTTAACCGTTAGATACTGTCATGACGCTTGTAGAGAATGGGTAGAGTTTGAAGCAACAAAGATCCCTACAGGAGGTCAAGGTGCTCCCACTATTTATCAGGCTGATAATATCGGTAAGGTATCCGACGGTATATCTTTATCAGAGTTTAATTTTCAAATAAAAGCGAAGCCCGGTAAGGATTATCGGACGAATATGGTGCACTGTACGCAATTTTAATATGTGTGTCCACTTGAATCACATTCATTGCTTACTCAATGAAACTATAGGAATAAAAAATGAAACACCTGACCAAGATTATCATGGAATATACACCCCTTTATACACTATTACTGACAGGCTTTGCCAGCATACCTGCGGTGCATGCTGCACAAATAACCCAAGATATAGCAACAAACTATGGTTCATCCAGCATTGTTAATAGTCAACAATGTCTTGACAATA
>NZ_BJXJ01000022.1 GCF_007990935.1 Vibrio sagamiensis NBRC 104589 | reverse complement strand
GGGATTGCGATCACATTGGCAAGCCCTTTTTGATGCTTTTCCTTTATTTTTTTATCATTCGAATGAAATATCAACAAAAGCAACCAAAACTTTAAGTTGTTTCTACAATTCTTTATACCTATCAGCAAAAAGAGTGACTTTTTCCCAGTTTGTATACTCCACCTCTTTGGTAGTATCGGTTTCACCGCCAGTCATCGACATAATGAATTTAATCATCATCTTATCAAACCAGTTATAACGTGGGTAATAAAGAGCACCGGCAAAAACTCCAATTAACTGTGGTTGCCAAGGTGACTTTATTAGGAATTTACGAATATATGCACTACCTTCCGGTGTATCTTTACCTTGGTCTTCTTTACGGGCAGTCAGGTTGACGCAAAAAAAAGCCACTTTATGTTCATTCAGTTGAGCGAGATTACGTTTTATAAACTCATAGAGCTTCTTATTTAAGTGGCCATAACGAATAGAAGCTCCAATCAAAATTCTATCGTATTCTCTGAAGTTAACCGTGCCAATGTTATGTAAGTCGACGATTTCGCAATCGAACTCTGTCATCTGATTCTCAATGTAGTCGAGAATTTTTTTAGTTTGACCTTCTCGAGAGGAGTATAAAAACAATGCTTTTTTCAAGGTGTCTCCTTAACTACGCCAAAATGTTGGTGTTAACAAAATAAGTAAAGTGAAAATTTCTAAGCGCCCAAACAGCATTGAGATGATAAGAACCCATTTGGCTGTATCGTTAACTTCAGCAAAGTGCAATGACACCTCTCCTAACCCTGGTCCTAAGTTGTTCAATGTTGCCGTTACAGCAGAGAATGCACTCAGTTCATCCATACCCGTTGCAATTAATACCAACATGCATACCACGAATACCAGTGCGTATGCAGAGAAAAAACCCCACACCGCGTCAACCACTCGTTGCGAAAGCGCGCTGCCACCAACTTTAATGATGTAAACTGCTCGAGGATGGACAAGGCGCTTTAGCTCCCGAGCTCCTTGAAGTGTTAAAAGTAAAATTCGGACCACTTTCATTCCACCACCAGTGGAACCAGCACACCCTCCAATAAATGAAGAAAACAACAATAAAACAGGTAAAAATAATGGCCAATCGGCAAAACCTGTGGTTGTGAAACCTGCAGTAGTAGAAATCGATACCGTCTGAAATAAAGCCTGATCAAACGCATCATAGGTAGAGTCATAGGAGTGATGTTTGAGTAATAGCAGGAAACAAACCAAAAATAGTACCACTTGAATAAAGATAAAGGCTCGGAACTCTGGGTCTTTCCAGTAATATTTTGGATGCACGCCACCAGAAGCAAATGCAGCAAAATGCAGTGAGTAATTACATGCTGATATCAACAAGAAAATGACCGTAATCATATTAATCGCGTAACTGTTAAAGTATCCCATACTTGCATCATGAGTAGAAAAACCGCCAATAGCAATCGTCGAAAAACTATGACTGATCGCATCAAAAGGTGTCATACCTGCTAACCAAAACGCACCAGCACACACAATTGTTAAACTTAAATAAATATACCAAAGCGCCTTAGCGGTTTCTGCAATTCGTGGCGTCATCTTGGTGTCTTTTACTGGGCCTGGGATTTCTGCTCGATACAACTGCATCCCACCAATACCGAGGACTGGAAGAATAGCCACCGCCAACACGATGATCCCCATCCCTCCAAACCATTGTAATAACTGGCGGTAAAACAAAATCGCTTTGGGTAGTTCATCCAGTCCAACAATGACTGTAGCACCTGTCGTTGTCAGAGCTGAAAAAGACTCAAAAAAGGCATCCGTTATAGAAACGCTCGGATTATCAGCGATCAAAAAAGGCATTGCCCCAGCACTACCCAAGACCGTCCAAAAAAGCACAACAATAAGAAAGCCATCGCGCGCTTTTAACTCATGTTTGTGGCGGCGATTGGGGAACCAACACGCACCTCCGCATAAAAGCAAAACAAAGAAAGTAACCATAAAAGGCACACCAGCTCCATCTCGATAGATCAGAGCGACTAAAGCTGGGGCAAGCATGGTGACACTAAAAAGTGCGAGTAATAGCCCGACGATTCGAATAATTGAACGAAATTGCATGGATTGACTAGCGAAGCTGCCTCTGTAGCTTATTAGTTTTCATTATTAACCTTTTAATGGCGTCACAATGGCCTTTGCTGCGCTTTTATTGATGACAGCTTGAGTAAAAGCGGTTAATTCACGCCGTTCGACCTCAACAATAAGTACAACTGAATCACTGTATTTGGCATCAATTTCAACTGCACAAAATTGAGACATGAGTGACTGTGCGATAGGCATAAATCCATAGTCTAACTCGACTCTAATTTTTATGGTTATTTTTTTCTCAATT
Organism: Vibrio sagamiensis NBRC 104589; assembly: GCF_007990935.1. GTDB lineage: Bacteria > Pseudomonadota > Gammaproteobacteria > Enterobacterales > Vibrionaceae > Vibrio > Vibrio sagamiensis. The sequence goes on along the minus strand of NZ_BJXJ01000022.1, from coordinate 72,555 downwards.
GTTTGAAGCTGTTTGAGTGCTTGTTGTACCCCGCCACCATAAGCTTTAACCAGCCCTCCAGTCCCAAGCCGAATACCACCATAGTAGCGAGTCACAACAGCGGTAAGCTCACCAATACCCGAGCCAGATAGCTGCGCTAAGATAGGCTTCCCAGCGGTACCAGAAGGTTCACCATCATCACTAAATCCCCATTTCATTGAATCTTCTGGCCTTCCTGCTACGAATGCCCAGCAATTATGTCGAGCATCGGCATGCTGGGATTTGATCTGTTCAATAAATGCTTTTGCATCATCAATACTAGGGGTATGGGCTAAATAAGTAATAAAGGTGCTCTTTTTTATTTCTTCTTCAAACTGAATCGATTCGGCTGGAATCAGATAAGGCTGTTCATTCATAACGTTGCATCATTTTTTCTTTGGATAAAGTCTACCATGAGATTGATTTCAGAGTTGAACAAGATTAGCTATAGCGCACAATGTTAAGCAGATGTTTAAAAAATGTATTGAATTTAAACAAATAGAAGTTCAAAATCGCCCTTACTGGTCAAACCAGAATAAAGCGTAATAAATTCCTCTATATCGATTTACCTACATTGCAACGATATACAGACAATCCAAGATTGTATGTCATGGAGATAGACAATGATTTACCAAGCCGAAACCCTTCAGGTAAAGGAAATAAAATCTGGCATTGCAGAATTGTGTTTCTGCTCTCCAAAATCTGTTAATAAGCTAGATCTGGCAACTCTAGAATCACTGGATAAAGCCCTAGATGCCCTAAAGTCCCACCAAGGACTGAAAGGATTAATGCTGACCTCTGATAAAGACACCTTTATCGTGGGTGCCGACATCACTGAATTTTTGGGCCTGTTCGCTAAAACAGATTCAGAGCTCGATCAGTGGCTGCAATTTGCCAATAGCATTTTCAATAAACTGGAAGATTTACCCGTCCCTACTATTTCCGTCCTTAAAGGCCACACCCTTGGTGGAGGCTGTGAGTGTGTACTCGCCACCGACCTTCGTATCGGAGATCGCACCACCAGCATCGGCTTACCCGAAACCAAGTTAGGCATCATGCCTGGGTTTGGCGGTTGTGTGCGCCTGCCTCGACTGATTGGTGCAGATAGTGCGATGGAGATCATCACGCAAGGCAAAGCATGTCGCGCTGATGAAGCCTTAAAGCTTGGTTTGATCGATGCGGTTGTAGAAACAGATGCGCTCTACGATTCTGCCTTGGCAACACTCACTGCTGCCATTAACGAGCAGTTAGATTGGCAACAGCGACGCAAACAAAAAACATCGCCTCTGCAATTGAGTAAGCTAGAAGCGATGATGAGTTTCACGACTGCAAAAGGCTTGGTGGCACAAAAAGCAGGCCCGCACTATCCAGCACCAATGGCAGCGGTGAAAACCATAGAACAAGGGGCATGTTGTGCGAGAAATGAAGCGCTTGATATTGAACGCCAACATTTTATTAAACTGGCAAAATCTGAAGAGGCAAAATCCTTAGTTGGTTTATTTCTTAATGACCAATACATTAAAGGCCTTGCCAAAAAAGCGGCTAGATCTGCAAATAAAGATACCCAGCGTGCAGCCGTACTTGGAGCAGGTATTATGGGCGGCGGTATTGCTTACCAATCCGCTCTCAAAGGCGTCCCTGTCTTGATGAAGGATATCGCTCAAGCCTCACTTAACTTGGGCATGAACGAAGCATCTAAACTACTGAACAAACGTCTATCTCGTGGTCGCATTGATGGCTTTAAAATGGCTGGAATTTTAGCATCTATCACCCCAAGCCTCCATTACGCGGGTATTGAAGAGTCGGACGTGATTGTTGAAGCCGTGGTTGAAAACCCGAAAGTAAAAGCGGCAGTTTTGAGTGAAGTAGAAGCCCATGTTGGCGACGATACTGTTATCACCTCAAACACCTCCACTATTCCAATTAACCTATTGGCAAAATCACTCAAACGCCCAGAGAATTTCTGTGGTATGCACTTCTTTAACCCTGTACATCGCATGCCACTGGTCGAAATCATACGAGGGCAAGAGACCTCTGACGAAACCATTAATCGCGTTGTCGCGTATGCAGCCAAAATGGGTAAATCACCAATTGTGGTTAATGACTGCCCAGGCTTCTTCGTCAATCGCGTATTGTTCCCATATTTCGGTGGCTTCAGTATGCTACTGCGTGATGGCGCAGATTTCACTCAAATCGATAAAGTCATGGAACGTCAATTTGGCTGGCCAATGGGACCAGCTTATTTACTTGATGTTGTTGGCATTGATACCGCTCACCACGCACAAGCCGTGATGGCTCAAGGTTTCCCTGAGCGTATGGGTAAACAAGACCGTGACGCGATCGATGCCCTGTTCGAAGCCAATAAATATGGCCAGAAGAATGGCAGTGGCTTCTACAGCTACACCATTGATAGAAAAGGTAAACCAAAGAAAACCTTCTCTGAAGACATCTTGCCAGTACTCGCTGACGTTTGTTCTGATAAACAGGTCTTTGACGATCAAACCATCATACAACGTATGATGATTCCAATGATCAATGAGGTCGTACTGTGTCTGCAAGAAGGTATTATCGCAACCCCTCAAGAAGCGGACATGGCGCTCGTTTATGGCCTAGGTTTCCCTCCATTCCGAGGCGGCGTTTTCCGCTACCTAGATAGCGTGGGCATTGCTGAGTTTGTTGCTATGGCAAAACAATACTCAGAGCTCGGTGCGATGTACCAAGTACCACAGATGCTGATTGATATGGCGGAGAAAGGCGAAAGCTTTTACGGCGCACAACAGCAAGGTTCTATCTAAGAAGGGATTTCAAAATGACTCATCAAACTAGAAATGTCGTCGTCGTCGACTGTCTTCGTACCCCTATGGGGCGCTCTAAAGGCGGCGCCTACCGCCACGTAAGGGCGGAAGACCTATCTGCACATCTCATGCAAGGTATCCTGGCTCGCAACCCCAAAGTGAACCCTGAAGAAATTGAAGACATCTACTGGGGATGTGTGCAACAAACCTTAGAGCAAGGTTTTAACGTTGCCCGTAACGCCGCATTATTGGCGGGACTGCCGATAGAAATTGGCGCAGTCACGGTAAACCGATTATGTGGTTCTTCGATGCAAGCTCTACATGATGGTACTCGTGCGATCATGACTGGCGATGCCGAAATTTGCCTGATTGGTGGTGTTGAGCACATGGGACACGTTCCGATGAACCATGGTGTCGACTTTCACCCCGGCATGTCGAAACATGTGGCCAAAGCAGCAGGCATGATGGGCTTAACCGCCGAAATGCTCGGAAAACTCCATGGCATTAGTCGTGAGCAACAGGATGAGTTCGCCGCACGGTCTCATGCTCGTGCACACGCCGCAACATTAGAAGGGCGCTTTGCAAATGAAATCCTGCCAACGGAAGGACACTCGGCTGACGGCACCTTGTTTACTCTCAATTATGACGAAGTCATTCGCCCAGAAACGACCGTTGAGGCACTGGCACAACTTCGACCTGTATTTGATCCCGTTAATGGCACCGTCACAGCAGGCAGCTCGTCAGCACTATCCGATGGTGCTTCAGCAATGCTGATCATGAGTGAAGATAAGGCTAACGAGCTTGGCTTAAAAGTGCGTGCTCGAATTAAGGCAATGGCAATTGCTGGATGTGATCCATCTATCATGGGGTACGGACCAGTTCCTGCAACACACAAGGCACTCAAACGGGCTGGTCTTGAGATTCATGATATGGATGTGATTGAGCTCAATGAAGCATTTGCAGCTCAATCTCTCCCTTGTGCTAAAGATCTTGGCCTACTCGAAGTGATGGATGAAAAAGTCAATCTTAATGGTGGCGCCATCGCGCTTGGTCACCCATTAGGTTGCTCTGGCTCCCGCATCTCAACCACACTGATCAATCTAATGGAAGCCAAAGATGCTAAATATGGTCTGGCTACCATGTGCATCGGCTTAGGTCAGGGGATTGCTACTGTGTTTGAAAGGCCTTAAGAGTCAAAGCCCAAAGGCTTTAAAGGGCTTATGTGATGCTCAACCTCTCAACATCACTACAAAAATAAGCTTACGCTGAAAAATTTGACTATGACACATAGGGCGGCATTCCATGTCGCCCTTTATTTTGTATCAAATATGAGGTCCACAAACACTATAACTATGCATATATTGCATAAACTCAATGCTCAAGTTTCATTTTATTCATAGTTCAATAAGACATACACTTAGCGGCAGTTTAAACCTTGCTACCTGTGGCCAATTGCCACGCTACTGCAAATTCGGAGAACCTTATGTTTCATGCTCTCGTTCTAAATCAAGAAGACAAACGTACTATTGCTAACATTGAACAAATCGATGAGACACAACTTCCTGAGGGTGATGTTCTTATCGACGTTGATTACTCATCCTTAAACTATAAAGATGGTCTGGCGATTACTGGCAAAGGCAAAATCATCCGTAATTTCCCTATGGTACCTGGTATTGATCTCGCAGGCACCGTCGTTAGCTCTGAAGACGCACGTTACCAAACTGGAGATAAAGTAGTGCTCACAGGTTGGGGCGTAGGTGAAAATCACTGGGGTGGTATGTCTCAACGCGCACGCCTCAAAGCCGATTGGTTAGTACCATTACCAACAGGACTAGACAGCAAAAAAGCCATGATGGTTGGCACAGCAGGCTTCACCGGTATGTTATGTGTTCAAGCTCTCATTGACGCAGGTATCAAGCCAGAAAGTGGTGAAATACTGGTTACAGGGGCAAGTGGTGGCGTGGGATCAGTCGCTGTAACACTGCTCGCTCAACTCGGCTATAAAGTTGCCGCTGTCACGGGTCGTTTAGAGAAAAATGGCCCACTGCTAGAAAAACTCGGCGCTAGCCGCATTATCGATCGTGTTGAATTTGAAGAACCTGCTCGCCCACTAGAAAAGCAATTATGGGCAGGTGCAGTAGATACCGTGGGCAGCAAGGTACTTGCTAAAGTCTTAGCACAAATGGATTACAATGGCGCAGTCGCAGCCTGTGGCCTTGCTGGTGGTTTCGATCTTCCGACCACGGTTATGCCATTTATCTTGCGTAACGTACGCTTACAAGGTGTCGACTCAGTGATGTGCCCAACCGAAAAACGCATCGCCGCGTGGGAAAAACTGGTTGAGTTATTACCTGACAGTTACTTCGAGCAAGCTTGTACGGAAGCCACACTGGCAGAAGCAGCAAAATACGCAGAAGATATTACTAATGGCCAAATAACTGGCCGCGTCGTCATCAAGCTATAAACCTCCACACCACACATCAATAAGAAAGAGCAAAGCTGAACCATGATTTGGCTTTGGCTCTTTCACTGCTCGAGTGTCGATCATCAGTTCAACCCCATATCATCAATTCGCTGAGCAATCAGACGACTGCACTCTTCATGAATCACATTACGTAGCCATTCCTGAGCAGGAGAATGATCACAGCGAGCATGCCACAACATCGAATATTCAAATGGTGTAAATTGAAACGGCAATGGTTTAACCACTAGGTCATAGCGCTCTGCAACTAGATAGGCCAAATCAGCAGGTACTGTAATAATCACGGGCAAAGTCTCTATGATCGCCAGAGCGGCTTCCAAATGGTAAGCACGTAGAACAACTTTACGAGGTGGTTTATCCGTTAACGCTTTCTCAATGAGCGCTCTAACCCCATCACTGATCGCAATCAAAGCGTGTGGATGACGCAGATAATCCTCTAGATTCATTTCTCTGTTGGCTAATGGGTGCTGTCTAGACAGCAAACACAATACCGCCACTCTTCCCAGCACCTGACTACGTAAAGGTTCAACTTGCCCTGTTGGGCGGCAGATAGCCAGATCAGCGCCTTCGTAGTTCAACTGCTCAAATAAACGGTCATGTTGGACTGGCAAGAGATTAAAGGTGACATTGGGCGCTTCTTGATAGATACGTGGTAAGGCATAGGGCATCAAAGTTTGCATCGCATAATCGGTGGTCAACACATGGAAAGTTTGCTGACAGTTTTGGGGGACAAACTCCTGGGGAGATAGTAATTGGCGCAAAGACTCCAAAGGTTCACCTAATGCTCGATCAATTTCTAACGCTTTTGGGGTAGGAATTAAGTGTAGTCCCTGTCGAGTAAAGAGTGGGTCATTAAGCAAGCTACGCAAGCGACCAAGCACACGGCTCATGGCAGATTGGCTTAAATTCAAACGTTTTGCCGCTTTACTGACACTGTTCTCTTCAATTAAGACACGTAATGCCACCAATAAATTAAGATCTCGCCTGTAGATATCTTCTAATTCCAAAATTTGTCACTTAACACTGAAGAGGGTTCTGTTAATTGTACTCTTTAGGCAAAAAAAATCCCGCCTTTCAGCGGGGAAGCCCAAGAAAAATGGGGATAGTGTCGGAATGAAGTATCATAAAACATGGTAAGCAGCATTTACATACAATCAGATCCATATGTTAGTGGTACTAGTTTTCTTGCTTTGAAGTATCAGTCCATTTACGCATCTCGATCCAGATCCCAAAGATGGTTGCAAAAACGCCAATCAGAGGTAGCATTGAGGTTTCACTCGGAGCTCGTAAAACCAAAGCGCAAAAAGAGATGAAGCATAAAACGGAATAAATGGTCAGTCTGTCCAAAGCAGTTAACATCACCACCCACCAGTGTTATCTAATTGTTAAATAAAGGTAAAACAAAAACCCTATTTTGCCAAGTGAATGTTGAATATTTTTTCAACGAAAGTAGAATTCAATGCTCAGTTAGCTACGAGAGTCACATTATGAGTTTTAATCCTGAAATGGCGACAAAAGTATTAGCAGCAGAAGGATTGCGCTGCCCAGAGCCTGTAATGATGGTCAGGAAGACAATTCGCAACATGCAAGAAGGTGAAGTATTACTGGTTACGGCCGATGACCCTTCTACCACTCGAGATATTCCAAGTTTCTGTCGCTTTATGGATCATCAACTTATTGCCGCTCAGACAGAGCAACTTCCCTACCAATACTTGATTAGGAAAGGTTTAAACTAGCCTTTGTAGAGTGAAAATCGGCGGCCATTGGCTGCCAATTGGTTATCACCTTTTATCACTCTGATTGTGTGGAATGCACCTTGGCTTGCAAAGTATTCAATTGCTTCCTCATTGCTCGTATCTCCTCCTGCATTGGAATAATATGAGCGACACGAATCCAAGCTTCTACTGTTAAGCCAGTAAGAATCAAAGCACCAATCACGATAGGCAGCCACATATCCGTCAGTGCCATCGCTAATAGACACAACGCTAAACCAAAGGTAAAAAGATAACTTTGACTTTTAGGGGTCATTCCTATGTAACGTGTTAACATAAATCAGCCCTCTCACTATCGTTGATAACACCAAAATAGCATGACAATTGAGCCAATAATGGATCACCAGTCACGGTCTTGAACGATATTTCGCCAGTACTCAACTAAGGGTTACTACATGAGCGCAAGAACACTTTAAAAGCCAGCATCAAAGCCATACAGCTCCAATTGCAAGGGCGATGAACAATCCCGCCGTCACTTTACGCACTAACCCTAGAGGTACCTTATCGGCGGATAGCTTACCAATCAAGACAACAGGTGCATTCGCAAGTAACATACCAGCCGTAGTACCAACAATCACCCAGGTTAATGCATTGGCGTACTGGGCACCCAAGATAGAAGTGGCTATCTGAGTTTTGTCGCCTATCTCAGCAACAAAAAACGCAATAAAACTAGCGATGAATGGACCTCGATTAGAGAGCGGCTCGTCATCATCCAGTTTATCAGGGATCAACACCCAAGCCGCCATAGCAACGAAACTGACCACCAGCACCCATTTTAATACTTCAGGCGAAAGATAGTCTGCCACAACCACCCCAAACCATGCAGCCAAAGCGTGGTTGGCAATGGTTGCTAAAAAAATTGCTGCAATAATTGGAATCGGTTTTCGGTAACGACTGGCCAGTAATAGAGATAGCAATTGGGTCTTATCGCCAATTTCTGCTAACGCTACAGTAGTAATTGAAATAGCTAAAACGCTCACGACATGCTCATTGGGGCGGGATAATTATATTAACCGTAGACAAACCTCACGCCCCACCCCGGCTCGTGATGTTTGTCTATGGTCTTGCTAAACTCATCAGGCGATGAGTCTCGGACGCCACGGTGATTTTGCACCAATTATGTTGACGAACGAACTGGATGAAACGGATATTTCATCGAGTAAGCTACTCCCCAAAGACGAACAGCATATTAACGCGCCTTTCTCATCAGCTCAAGGCAACAAGCAGGCAAAAACGCCCTTTTGGGAAAAATCAGCGAGTAAAGCAGTAAAAATCCATTAAAGGGGAAATTTGTCCACCAATTAATCAAGATTAGCTCTACTCCCATGCTCAAGATCTGGGTATACTTGATTGTTATTTTATTCAACCGTAATTACTTTGAAGCGGCCATTGTTGAAGCCAGAAAGCCCAACAAAAGAGACGACTTCATGAGTAACTAAGAGAATCGCGCGAACCTGACTTATGCAAAAATACGATATCAAAACCTTCCAGGGAATGATCCTCGCGCTGCAGGATTATTGGGCTCAAAATGGTTGTACCATTGTTCAACCGCTAGATATGGAAGTGGGTGCGGGCACCTCTCATCCAATGACCTGTCTACGAGCGCTTGGCCCAGAGCCAATGTCTACAGCTTACGTACAACCTTCACGTCGTCCTACTGATGGCCGTTATGGTGAAAACCCTAACCGTCTTCAGCACTACTACCAATTCCAAGTAGCGCTAAAACCATCGCCAGACAATATCCAAGAGTTGTACCTAGGTTCTCTAGAGGTTCTTGGTGTTGACCCACTTGTCCACGACATTCGTTTCGTAGAAGACAACTGGGAAAACCCAACGCTAGGCGCATGGGGTCTAGGCTGGGAAGTTTGGCTTAACGGTATGGAAGTGACACAGTTTACTTACTTCCAACAAGTTGGCGGTATTGAGTGTAAACCAGTAACTGGTGAAATCACTTACGGTATCGAGCGTCTAGCAATGTACATCCAAGAAGTCGACTCTGTTTACGATCTCGTTTGGAACATCGCACCTGACGGCAGCAAAGTGACTTATGGTGATATCTTCCACCAAAACGAAGTAGAACAATCAACTTACAACTTCGAGCACGCAGACGTTGAATTCCTATTTGGTTTCTTCGAACAATGTGAGAAAGAGTGTAAAGAACTGCTTGAGCTTGAAAAACCATTACCACTGCCTGCGTACGAGCGTATCCTTAAGGCAGGTCACGCATTCAACCTACTAGACGCACGTAAAGCGATCTCAGTAACTGAACGCCAACGTTACATCCTGCGCATCCGCAACCTGACGAAAGCAGTTGCAGAAGCATACTACGCATCGCGTGAAGCTCTTGGCTTCCCAATGTGCAAAAAAGAACAAGCGTAAGGGGTAGAATAACATGGCAAAAGAATTTCTCATCGAGCTAGGTACAGAAGAGCTACCACCAACGCAACTTCGCACTTTAGCTGAAGCATTCGCAGCAAACTTCGAAGCTGAACTAAAAGGCGCAGAACTTGCGCATGAAGGCGTAAAATGGTTCGCGGCTCCTCGTCGTCTTGCTCTTAAAGTCGCGGCACTCGCAGACAGCCAGTCTGATAAAATCGTTGAAAAACGTGGCCCTGCGGTTTCTGCAGCGTTTGACGCGGAAGGCAACCCGACAAAAGCAGCTCAAGGCTGGGCTCGCGGTTGTGGCATCACGGTTGACCAAGCAGATCGCATGGTTACCGACAAAGGTGAATGGCTACTGTTCAAACAAGAAGTGAAAGGTCAGCCAACGTCTGAGATTGTCGTTGAGCTTGCAGCGAAAGCACTAGCAAACCTACCTATCGCAAAACCAATGCGCTGGGGTAATAAAACGACTCAATTTATCCGTCCAGTTAAGACGCTAACCATGCTAATGGGCAGCGACCTCATCGAAGGCGAGATCCTTGGTGTCGCTTCTGACCGCACTATCCGTGGTCACCGCTTCATGGGTGAGCAAGAGTTCACTATCGACTCTGCTGAACAATACCCTGTGATCCTAGAAGAGCGCGGTAAAGTAATGGCAGATTACGAAGCGCGTAAAGCCATCATCCTAGCTGATGCACAAAAAGCGGCAGCAGCGGTTGGCGGTATCGCTGACCTAGAAGATGACCTAGTAGAAGAAGTAACGTCTCTGGTTGAATGGCCAGTCGTACTTACAGCGAAGTTTGAAGAAGAGTTCCTAAAAGTGCCTTCTGAAGCCTTGGTTTACACCATGAAAGGTGACCAAAAGTACTTCCCTGTTTACGATGAGGACAAGAAGCTACTTCCTAACTTTATCTTCGTATCGAACATCGAGTCTAAAGAGCCTCGTTACGTCATCGAAGGTAACGAAAAAGTCGTTCGTCCTCGTCTTGCTGACGCAGAATTCTTCTTCAACACAGACCGTAAGCGTCCACTGATCGACCGTCTTCCAGAACTAGACCAAGCGATCTTCCAAAAGCAACTGGGTACGATCAAAGACAAAACAGACCGCATCACTGAACTTGCTGGCTACATTGCTGAGCAAATCGGTGCAGACATTGAGAAATCAAAGCGTGCTGGTCTACTAGCAAAATGTGACCTAATGACCTCAATGGTATTCGAATTCACGGATACTCAAGGTGTTATGGGTATGCACTACGCTCGCCACGACGGTGAGGCGGAAGACGTTGCAGTAGCACTGAACGAGCAATACATGCCTCGCTTTGCAGGTGATACACTGCCATCAAACGGTGTTTCAACTGCAGTTGCAATGGCAGACAAGCTGGACACTATCGTAGGTATCTTCGGTATCGGTCAAGCGCCTAAAGGCAGCGACCCATTCGCACTACGTCGCGCGTCTCTAGGTGTACTACGTATCATCGTTGAATACGGCTACAACTTGGATCTTGTTGACCTAGTAGCGAAAGCGAAGTCCCTGTTCACCCAAGAAGATGGTACTAGTCGCCTTACCAACGATAATGTTGAGCAAGACGTTATCGAGTTCATGCTGGGTCGTTTTCGTGCTTGGTACCAAGACGAAGGCTTCAGCGTAGACATCATTCAAGCGGTTCTCGCGCGACGTCCAACCAAACCAGCTGACTTCGACCAACGAGTTAAAGCCGTTTCTCACTTCCGTGAACTGGAAGCGGCAGAGTCTCTGGCAGCCGCGAACAAGCGTGTCGGTAACATCCTAGCGAAATTCGACGGCGAACTAGCAGCAGACATCGACCTAGCACTTCTACAAGAAGATGCAGAGAAAGCACTAGCAGAAAACGTTGAAGTCATGACAGAAGCACTAGAGCCAGCATTTGCAACCGGTAACTATCAAGAAGCCCTAAGCAAACTTGCTGACCTACGTGAACCAGTGGATACGTTCTTTGATAACGTAATGGTAATGGTAGACGACGAAGCTCTTAAGAAAAACCGCCTAACACTACTCAACAACCTGCGTAATCTGTTCCTACAGATCGCAGACATCTCGCTGATTCAAAAGTAATCATTCACGTCATACCTAATGACAGAATGATAATACGATCACGAAAAAGGAAGCCTCGGCTTCCTTTTTTTATCTCCACTAATCTGATCTCTTATTTTTTCATCTAGTCTTGAACTCAGTATTTTTCCTTTTTCAGCACGATTCACACTTTGCGTTTATTACACATTAAGGTAAGGTCAATAATCACTCTACAGGCTGGAAAAGTCTCAGCACGATAAAAATCACTATGGATTAGGTATAAAAACACATGCAGTTCTCAAAGTTTGGTGAAAAATTTAATCAGTATTCAGGCATTACACAGTTAATGGACGATTTAAACGATGGCTTGCGCACACCCGGAGCCATCATGCTCGGAGGAGGTAACCCAGCCGCCATTCCAGCTATGCTCGATTATTTTCATCAAGCCAGTGAAGAATTGCTCGCCAGTGGTGAACTGATTGCAGCCCTCGCCAACTACGATGGACCGCAAGGCAAAGACGCATTTGTCAAAGCACTGGTTCGTTTATTCCGTAACACTTACGGCTGGGACATTTCGGAAAAGAACATCAGTTTAACCAACGGCAGCCAAAGTGGCTTTTTCTACTTATTTAACCTACTTGCTGGTAAACAGCCTGATGGCTCACACAAGAAAATACTCCTGCCGCTCGCACCGGAATATATTGGTTATGGTGACGCGGGTATTGATGAAGATATTTTTGTCTCTTACCACCCAGAAATTGAGCTACTAGAGAACGGCCTGTTTAAATACCATGTTGATTTTGAACAACTACAAGTCGATGATTCCGTCGCCGCCATCTGCGCATCTCGTCCAACCAATCCCACTGGCAACGTACTTACGGATGAAGAAATCCAAAAGCTGGATCAACTGGCACGTGACAATGGTATCCCTCTGATCATCGATAATGCTTATGGTTTACCATTCCCGAACATTATTTTTGAAGATGTCGCTCCATTTTGGAATGACAATACCATCCTGTGTATGAGCTTATCTAAACTGGGCTTGCCCGGTGTACGCTGCGGGATTGTGATCGCGAGTGAAGAGATCACTCAAGCGTTAACCAATATGAACGGCATCATTAGCTTAGCTCCAGGTAGTGTTGGGCCAGCTATCGCCAATCACATCATTGCTAAAGGTGATTTACTTAAACTGAGCTCAGAGGTAATCAAACCATTCTACAAACAGAAGTCGCAACGTGCGGTGGAACTGCTCCAAAACGCCATCACCGATCACCGATTCCGCATCCATAAGCCGGAAGGTGCTATCTTCTTGTGGCTATGGTTTGAGGAGTTGCCAATCACAACAATGGAACTGTACCAACGCTTGAAAGCACGAGGGGTATTGATTGTTCCGGGTGAATACTTCTTTATTGGTCAGAAAGACGAGTGGGATCATGCGCACCAATGCTTGCGGATGAACTACGTTCAAGACGATGAGATGATGCAAAAAGGCATTGCGATTATTGCTGAAGAAGTGGAAAAAGCTTACCGCGAAGGCGAATAGGTTTTCTCAGTCAGTCTGGCCTTTAGACCACCACTTTATAGCACTATTAAAAAGAGCGCCCATATGGCGCTCTTTCTCATTCTATAGCCGAGGTGGTGAACTGATTAGTTGTTTTCAATCATATTGCCACCAATAGCAATCTTACGTGGTTGCATGGCTTCTGGAATTTCACGTACTAAGTCGACATGAAGCAGACCATTTTCCATTGAGGCACCCACGACTTTTACGTAATCTGCCAGTTGGAATTTACGCTCAAAGTCACGTTCTGCGATACCTTGATAGACGTAGTTTTTATCTTCTTCTGCTTTACGCTCGCCCTTCACGATCAACATATTTTCGTTCTGAGTTAGATCAAGCTGGTCTTCAGCAAAGCCTGCCACCGCCATAGTGATACGGTAGTTGTGCTCGCCTTTTTGCTCGATATTGTACGGAGGGTAACCGCCAGAAGTGTTCTTCGCAGAGCTTGCTTCCATCAGGTTGAACAGACGGTCGAAGCCAATTGCATTACGGTATAGTGGTGAGAAATCTACATTACGCATAATCCTATCCTCTTTTTTAAGCAATAGTGTTAGCCCGAATGAAGGTCATTCACTGGCGTATTTATGCAAGTCTACGCCGGGCTAAACGTTCGATTTTCACTCCTCTGGCCGACGGTTTCAGCTCGGGGACATGATCTCGAATTTAGGTTCAATTGTGTGCTAAGCCATTATCCTCCAATGAGCGATACGGGTTTAGCGGTGGTGAAAACACTGAACTTCTAGTTTGCTAGCAAGCCAGTTATCTTCTTCAATACTAGATATAGGGGCAAAAAATTGGCTTTCAAGGGGGGAAACAAAAACTTTTTACGAATTACGAATTACGAATTACGAATTACGAATTACGAATTACGAATTACGAATTACGAATTACGAATTACGAATTACGAATTATCATCTGTTTGTCTCTCTTTTACGTCAAGCAATTCTGTATTCTGTCAGCGCAGCACTCCGTATTCGGTATTCAAACCAAAAAAACCACCTCTTGCGAGATGGCGTTTTTTTAATATGGTTTGACTGAGCCTGTGCGACTACACGTCTAGGTTTGCTACTTTCAGCGCGTTCTCTTCGATGAAGTTACGACGTGGTTCAACTTGATCACCCATTAGCGTTGTGAACAATTGGTCTGCACCAACCGCGTCTTCAATGGTTACTTGCATCATACGACGTGTTTCTGGATCCATCGTCGTTTCCCAAAGCTGATCTGGGTTCATTTCACCCAAACCTTTATAGCGCTGTAGGCTTAGACCACGACGAGATTCTTTAATCAGCCACTCAAGTGCCGATGCAAAGCTTGATACTGGCTGAGTACGCTCACCACGCTTGATGTAAGCACCTTCTTCAATCAAGCCATCGAGTGCTTCAGACAGCTCAGCGAGCTTGTTGTACTCTTTCGAGTTTAGAAGATCGATACTTAACGCGTAGTTGTGTGTCACACCGTGGGTACGAACAATGATTTTAGGTAGGTTTAAACCAAGCTCTTGATGTTGTTCAATTTCGAAGCTGTATTGGCTCGCACCGACTTCTTTGGCATTGAGTTGCTCAACCAACTGTTTAGTCCACGCTTCCACTGCTGCCGCATCATGACACTGCTCTGCTGTTAGGCGAGGTGTGTAAATAAATTCATGAACTAAAGCACTTGGGTAACGACGGCTCATACGTCCTGCTAGTTTAAGACCAGCATTGTACTGTTGAACCAACTTCTCTAGCGCTTCTCCTGCCAAGGCTGGTGCTTCTGCGTTGACGTGTAGTGATGCATTATCAAGCGCCAAAGCCACTTGGTATTGGTTCATCGCGTCTTCATCTTTAATGTACTGCTCCTGCTTACCTTTTTTCACTTTGTAAAGCGGTGGCTGAGCGATGTACACGTAGCCACGCTCGATAAGCTCTGGCATTTGACGGTAAAAGAAAGTCAACAATAGCGTACGGATGTGTGAACCATCGACGTCAGCATCGGTCATGATGATGATGTTGTGGTAACGCAGTTTATCCGGGTTGTACTCGTCACGACCGATACCACAACCTAGTGCAGTAATCAGTGTTGCAACCTCTTGAGAAGAAAGCATTTTATCGAAACGAGCTTTTTCTACGTTAAGGATTTTTCCTTTTAACGGTAGAATAGCCTGATTCTTACGGTTACGACCTTGTTTTGCGGAGCCGCCTGCCGAGTCACCTTCCACTATGTAAAGTTCAGAAACAGCTGGATCTTTTTCCTGACAATCTGCAAGTTTACCTGGAAGACCTGCTAAATCTAACGCACCTTTACGACGAGTCATTTCACGAGCTTTACGCGCAGCTTCACGAGCACGTGCTGCATCAATGATTTTCGAACATACCATTTTCGCTTCTGTCGGGTTTTCAATCAGAAACTCAGACAGTTTCTCACCCATAGCAGACTCAACAGCTGATTTCACTTCAGAAGAAACCAGTTTGTCTTTAGTTTGACTTGAGAACTTAGGATCAGGAACCTTAACCGAAACAACCGCAGTCAGACCTTCACGAGCATCATCGCCAGAAGTTGCAGTTTTCGCTTTCTTTGAAAAACCTTCTTTGTCCATGAAAGAGTTCAAAGTACGTGTCAATGCAGCACGGAAACCAGCAAGGTGCGTACCGCCATCACGCTGTGGAATATTGTTGGTAAAGCAGTAGATATTTTCTTGGAAGCCATCATTCCACTGCATAGCCACTTCCACCGAAATACCATCTTCACGCTCAAAGTTAAAGTGGAAAATCTTATCTATAATAGGTGTCTTGTTGGTATTCAAGTGTTCAACGAACGCTTGAATACCACCTTCGTACATATAGTGATCACTCTTATCAGCTTCACGTTCATCAATCAACTTGATAGAAATACCAGAGTTGAGGAAAGAAAGCTCACGTAGACGTTTCGCTAGGATATCGTAATGGAATTCTGTTTGCGAAAATGTTTCTGCGCTTGGCCAAAAACGGATTTGAGTTCCTGTTTGGTCAGTATCACCCACAACCGCTAATGGCGCTTGAGGTTCACCGTGATGGTAAGTTTGCGTATGAATATGACCACCACGATGGATAGTCAATACTACTTTCTCGGACAGAGCGTTTACTACTGAAACACCAACTCCATGAAGACCGCCCGATACCTTGTACGAGTTATCATCGAACTTACCACCAGCGTGAAGAACTGTCATGATAACTTCTGCTGCTGATACATTTTCTTCTGGGTGCATTTCTGTTGGAATGCCACGACCATCATCGATCACTGAAACAGAGTTATCCTCATGAATGGTCACAATGATGTCCTTACAGTGACCAGCCAACGCTTCATCAATTGAGTTATCCACCACCTCAAAGACCATGTGGTGAAGGCCGGAGCCATCGTCCGTATCGCCAATGTACATACCTGGACGCTTACGAACCGCATCCAGACCCTTTAGTACTTTAATACTCGATGAATCGTAATTTTCAGACATGAGTTTCTCTCTTCTAGTTTGACTCTATACTACCATGTTCCACATGAAACAATTTACCTGAATCGTCCAACATGTCAGCGATTTGGCTATCAGTAATAGAGCTTACAAATACTTGTGCACCCGTCTCTTTTAAGCAATCAGCAAGACGCTTACGACGTTGGCTATCTAATTCCGACGCAAAGTCGTCAATTAGGTAAATACATTGCTTTCCAGTCATTTGTGTTAAGTGTTGACCTTGTGCGACCCGTAAAGCACACACCATCAGCTTTAACTGACCACGTGACAAAACATCCTCAACAGGAGTTCCGTTCACTTTTATGCGCAAATCCGCCTTATTTGGACCACTAAAGGTGTATCCCAAAGACCGATCTCGCTCAAAATTCTTAGATAGTATTTCGTGGTAGGAGGTTTCTTTTTCCCATCCGCGATAATACTGTAATTGGATATCAAATTCTGGCAAAAATTTCCGACAAATGGTTTCAGCCACCAATTTCATATGATTAAGGTACCTTGCTCGCCATTGACTGATATTTTCTGCCAAATGCGCCATTTCTTGATCCCAATAACTTAACTCTCGATAACTATTTGCTGTTTTAAGTAAAGCATTTCTTTGTTTGTTGAGTCGCTTAAAGCGCCCCCACGCATCATAAAATCCAGGTTCAGTATGAAAGACTCCCCAATCCATAAAAGAGCGACGACATTTCGGCCCATCGGTTAGTAAGTCAAACCCTTCAGGGTGGATCAATTGTAGTGGCAGCACTTGAGCCAATTGCGCGAGTTTCTGCCCAGACTGCCCGCCTATTTTAACCTCGGTGGAACCATCACGCTGCTTATTAATCCCAACTGGCAGCTCAAATTGGTCGGAATTCAAAAAACGGCCATGAACAAATAGCTCACTGCATTCATTTTGAATCACACGTCCAGTCAGTGTGCTCTTAAAAGAACGCCCATGACCAAGCAAATAAATGGCCTCAAGCACACTAGTTTTTCCGCTACCATTCGGACCAATAAGAAAGTTAAAGCCTGCTGATAATTCAATATCACAGGCTTTAATGTTGCGAAATTGCTGAATAATTAGACGAGTCAGTGGCATGTGAATTACTTAGAGACGAATTGGCATCACCACGTACATAGCACTGTCATCATCGGCGTTCTCAATTAATGCACTGGCATTAGCATCCGACATTGACACTCTCACTTTCTCACAGCGCAGAGTATTTAATACATCAAGAACATAACTAACATTGAAGCCAATTTCTATAGCATCACCATCAAAACTAACATCGAGCATTTCTTCCGCTTCTTCTTGCTCAGGGTTGTTAGCTGTAATGCGCATTTGGTTCCCTTCCAGATTAACACGCACACCACGAAACTTCTCATTAGAAAGAATAGCAGCACGAGAAAAAGCTTGGCGCAGCTCATCACAGCCTGTTTCTAGGGTCTTATTCACACTTTGAGGTAATACACGACGATAGTCAGGAAAGCGACCATCGACTAACTTGGAAGTAAAGACAAAATGATTCACTACAACGCGAACATTTGAGCTCCCTATTTGCAAAACAACAGATTGCTCAGGCGCATCCATGAGTTTAACTAACTCTTGTACACCTTTACGTGGAACGATAATTTGCTTTTGAGCAAAGTCAGCACCGAGTTGTGTTTGTGAAACCGCCATTCGATGGCCATCTGTAGCTACACTACGTAAGGTTGTGCCATCGATCTCAAACAGCATGCCATTTAGGTAATAGCGTACATCTTGGTTTGCCATAGAAAACTGAGTCTTATCAATCAAAGAGCGCAGTTCAGCTTGAGTTAAAGAAACTTCAACCTCACTCTGCCAGTCTTCAATATTAGGAAAATCATTGGCAGGCAAAGTAGACAATGAAAATCGACTACGTCCAGAACGAACTTGAACTCGGTCACCTTCTAATATGAAGGTAATAATGGCATCATCTGGAAGGCCACGGCAGATATCAAGAAACTTACGCGAAGGTACTGTTACGCTACCCGCTTCGAAGTCACCTTCTAGTGCAACATTACTGACCAACTCAACCTCAAGGTCAGTTGCCGTCATAGACAAAGAGTTTTGCTCTACTTTAAGTAGTAAATTGCCTAATATTGGCAACGTTGGGCGGCCACCCAAGGCACCTGATACCTGTTGCAACGGTTTAATTAAATGACTACGTTCAATAGTAAATTTCATGATGTTCTTACGCTATCAGCTCAATTGATGATTTGCTTTTAATCTTGTTATTGTAACCGATTAAGAGGACAGGGTGCGAATCAAGTTCGAGTAATCTTCCTTGATATCGTGGCTTTCTTCACGCAGTTGTTCAATCTTGCGGCATGCATGTAGTACTGTGGTATGATCACGCCCACCAAACGCATCACCAATTTCTGGCAAACTGTGGTTGGTCAACTCTTTGGCTAACGCCATTGCCAACTGGCGAGGACGTGCAACAGATCGAGAACGGCGTTTCGACAATAAGTCCGCAACTTTAATTTTATAGTATTCCGCGACCGTTTTTTGAATATTATCAATCGTTACCAGTTTTTCTTGCAATGCCAAAAGGTCTCGCAGCGCTTCACGTACGAAATCGATCGTGATCGGACGGCCAGTAAAGTTTGCATTGGCGATAACACGATTAAGTGCACCTTCAAGTTCACGAACATTAGAACGCAGACGTTTAGCAATAAAAAATGCGACTTCATCTGCAAGGTGAATTTGATGATCTTCAGCTTTCTTCATTAAGATAGCAACACGTGTTTCAAGCTCTGGTGGCTCGATTGCAACAGTAAGTCCCCAGCCGAAACGAGATTTCAAGCGATCTTCAACCCCACTGATCTCTTTAGGGTAACGGTCAGATGTAAGAATGATCTGTTGGTTGCCTTCTAACAAGGCGTTAAAGGTATGGAAAAACTCTTCTTGAGAACGCTCTTTATTAGCAAAAAATTGAATATCATCGATCAATAATGCATCGACACTACGATAATAACGCTTAAATTCTTCAATCGCATTATTTTGTAGTGCTTTCACCATATCCTGAACAAAACGCTCGGAGTGCATATAAACCACTTTTGCATTAGGTTTATTGTCTACAATTGCGTTACCCACTGCATGCAGTAAGTGTGTTTTACCAAGACCTGTTCCGCCATATAGAAATAGTGGGTTGTAAGCAGCACCAGGGTTATCTGAAACCTGGCGTGCTGCTGCCAAACCAAGCTGGTTAGACTTACCTTCAACGAAGTTATTAAATTTGTGCTTTGGGTTGACGTTTGAACGATGGTTGATATTCGCAATAGCTTGAGCATCATCATCCCATGTTTTATGCACAGGCTTACGAGCTTGCAGCTGTGCAGGAGCCGAAGATTCCGCCGCCACATCAGCTGGGGTACGTTTTGGCATTGGCTTTGGTGCAGACACTGGCCGGCTGCCGACCTCAAAACGTAAGCTTGGTATATCGCTCCCGCAGTACTCTTGAAGTAAACGATTAATGCTATTTAGGTATTTGTCACGGACCCAATCCAACACAAAACGGTTGGGTGCGAACAAAGTGAGAGTATTGTCATTGAGCTCCGCTTGTAACGGACGAACCCACATACTGAATTCTGTAGCTGGTAGCTCTTCTTGAAGCTGCTGCAAACATTGCAGCCAAAGCGAAGATGACACGGCGCCCCCACTGAGTATTAAATTATAGGAAAGAACAGAATTTTACCTGTTGATAACCAAGATCGCCAGTAATTGATCAACGATCCGGTGAATAAGATCTATGTTATACACAATTTTTTCTCTTAATAGCATAAGATCAACACACCTTACCCAAAAATTGCCCACACATTGATCCACATTTAGACGAAAAGCGTGAGATCTTGTTGTTGGTGATAACTCTGTGCATGAATTTTTTTCAAATCTATTTATTCACATAATAAAGCCATATTTTTTTGATTTACACACAAGATTATCAATTAAAATTTTTGTAAATCTTCATATACAGAAAAACCACGTTAATCATAATTAAGAAAGTTCACTTTGATTAGTAATATCTATTAAGTTTGTAAGTAGACATGGCTCTTCACTTGTGCCAAAAGAGGAAACATTACTCAATAAAACAGATTGTTAGGATAAAAAAACACCAAGATCAATACTAAGATCAATCGATCCTTGAGATTTTACTCACACTACGTATAATCGTCCGGCCGGAATTTCATACCCACGAGTCATTGACACATTATGTGAGTGTGATTACAATTCCGCCTCTTTGTTGAGAGGCGTCGGTTAGTCTTCTCCATATAAAGAGCTTCTTTATATTAAGAAAGCATCATACCCACGCCGGGTTTAACAAGAACCTAAAACTACTGATCAGTAAAGGTATTTATCATGAAACGCACTTTTCAACCTTCAGTTCTAAAGCGCAAGCGTAACCACGGCTTCCGTGCACGCATGGCAACTAAGAACGGTCGTAAAGTTATTAACGCACGTCGTGCAAAAGGCCGTGCGCGCCTATCAAAATAATCGCTAGTTTATTTTGAACACGTACGCGTTTAATCGGGAGTTACGTTTGTTAACTCCCGAGCATTATCAAAATGTCTTCCAGCAAGCTCATAGAGCAGGCTCGCCTCATTTCACCATCATTGCTCGCAATAATAAGCTTCCTCATCCACGCTTAGGTTTGGCGGTTCCCAAGAAGCAGATAAAAACTGCTGTAGGCCGGAATCGATTTAAACGTATAGCTCGTGAAAGTTTTCGTAACAATCAAAATAAGCTTGCAAACAAAGATTTTGTTGTTATTGCCAAGAAAAGCGCGCAAGATTTAAGCAATGAGGAATTATTTAGGTTGTTTGATAAGCTATGGCAACGTTTATCTCGCCCTTCACGTGGATAGCCATTGGGCTCGTTTATCTTTATCGCTGGTTTATCAGCCCTCTGATAGGTCCTCGTTGTCGGTTCACACCAACTTGTTCTACTTATGCGCTCGAAGCTTTAAAAGCTCACGGATTTGTAAAAGGATGTTGGTTATCAGGCCGACGTCTATTAAAATGCCACCCCTTGAACGAAGGGGGGTATGATCCCGTTCCACCAGTCCAAAAACAAGACAGAGATAACTAACGATGGATTCTCAACGTAATATCCTGCTCATTGCTTTGCTCGCGGTTTCTTTCTTGCTATTTAAACAATGGCAAGACGATAAGAATCCAGCACCACAAGCTATTGAACAGGCTCAAACAAGCAATACCGTAATGGCGCCATCTAATACAGATGAGTTCGATCCATTACCAGCTCAACAGCAAGCCGCTGCAAAAACAATCACAGTGACGACTGATGTTTTGACTCTGTCGATAAACACCTTTGGTGGTGACATTGTTCATGCAGACCTCAACCAATATGCAGCCGAAATGGGCTCCTCTGATCCGTTTGTCCTGTTAAAAAACACCAAAGGTCACCAGTTCATCGCTCAAAGTGGCCTTATCGGTCCACAAGGCATTGATAAAACCACAAGCAATCGCCCTAACTACAACGTCAGCGCTGATAGCTTTACTCTTATCGATGGACAAAATGAGCTACGTATCCCAATGACGGTAAGTGTTAATGGCATTGACTACACTAAGACTTTCGTTCTAGAGCGTGGCAGCTATGCCGTCAAAGTTGAATACGATATCATCAACAACTCAGGCAGCAATGCAACTGTAGGTATGTATGCACACCTACGCCAAAATCTCATGGATGATGGGGGCAGTATTACCATGCCAACATACCGTGGAGGCGCTTATTCTACCCAAGATGTACGTTACAAAAAGTACAGCTTTGACGATATGAAAGATCATAATCTCTCAATTAACCTGACCAATGGTCAAGGTTGGATTGCCATGATCCAGCACTACTTTGCTGCTGCTTGGGTTCCGTATAAAGAGCCAGGTACGATAATCTACACTCGTGTGAAAGGTAATCTTGGTGATATCGGTCTTCGTATGCCTGATAAAACCATTGCTTCTGGTGATAAAGCACAGTTTAAAGCGTCACTTTGGGCGGGCCCTAAGCTACAATCACAAATGGAAGCCGTTGCACCTAACCTTGACCTCGTTGTCGACTACGGTTGGTTATGGTTTATTGCCAAGCCATTACACTGGCTGCTCTCTTTCATCCATGGTTTTGTGGGTAACTGGGGTTTCGCGATCATCTTGCTAACGTTTGTGGTCCGTGGTGCAATGTACCCACTGACAAAAGCTCAGTACACATCGATGGCTAAAATGCGCATGCTGCAACCAAAACTGCAAGAGATGCGTGAGCGTTTTGGTGAAGATCGCCAACGTATGAGCCAAGAAATGATGGAACTGTACAAGAAAGAAAAAGTAAACCCACTTGGTGGCTGTTTACCACTTGTACTGCAAATGCCTATCTTTATTGCACTATACTGGTCACTAATGGAGTCGGTTGAGCTTCGACATACACCGTTTATGTTATGGATTCATGACCTTTCAGCTCCAGATCCATACTATGTGCTACCAGTGCTGATGGGTATTTCAATGTTTATCATCCAAAAAATGAGCCCAGCAACAGTAACCGATCCTATGCAGCAAAAAATCATGACCTTTATGCCAGTCATGTTTAGTGTATTCTTCCTATTTTTCCCAGCAGGTCTGGTTTTGTACTGGTTGGTATCGAACATTGTGACGCTTATCCAGCAGACCATTATTTACAAATCGCTAGAGAAAAAAGGCTTACATAGTAAATAACTTTAGAATAAAAGCATAACAAAGGCGGCCAAAAGGTCGCCTTTTTGTTTTTGGCTGATTACAATTCAGCTAACTAACAGTTTTGGCTCCCTAGGTTGACCAATCCTATAGCCCAGCTCAAAAGGCAAGATTATGACTACAGATACGATTGTCGCTCAAGCCACCGCTCCAGGTCGTGGTGGCGTTGGCATTATTCGTGTTTCTGGCCCTAAGGCCAACCAAGTAGCACTTGAAGTTACAGGCAAAGTGCTCAAACCTCGCTATGCAGAGTATCTACCATTCCAAGCCGAGGATAGTGTCGTCCTCGACCAAGGCATTGCGCTGTACTTCCCTAACCCACATTCCTTTACCGGTGAAGACATCCTCGAGCTTCAAGGTCATGGCGGTCCTGTGGTAATGGATATGCTGATTAAGCGCATTCTAGGTATTGATGGTGTACGTGCAGCACGTCCCGGAGAATTCTCAGAACGTGCCTTCTTGAACGATAAGATGGATCTCACACAAGCAGAAGCGATTGCCGATCTGATTGATGCCAGTTCAGAAGAAGCAGCGAAATCCGCACTGCAATCTCTACAAGGTCAATTCTCACAACGTATTCATACTTTGTTGGAATCCCTGATCCATTTACGTATCTATGTTGAGGCCGCCATCGACTTCCCAGAAGAAGAAATCGATTTTCTGGCAGATGGCAAAGTCTCAGCCGATCTACAGGCGATCATCGATAATCTCGAAGCAGTACGCAAAGAAGCCAACCAAGGCGCGATTATGCGTGAAGGGATGAAAGTTGTAATTGCAGGTCGCCCCAATGCTGGTAAGTCGAGCCTACTCAATGCTCTATCTGGTAAAGAGTCTGCCATCGTCACAGATATAGCCGGTACGACGCGTGATGTCCTACGTGAGCATATCCACATCGATGGGATGCCACTGCACATTATCGATACCGCAGGTCTACGTGATGCATCTGATGAAGTGGAAAAAATCGGTATTGAGCGCGCATGGGACGAAATTAGCCAAGCTGATCGAGTGTTATTTATGGTTGATGGCACCACAACCGATGCAACGGACCCGAAAGAAATCTGGCCTGATTTTGTTGATCGCCTACCTGAAAACATTGGCATTACTGTGATCCGCAATAAGGCCGATCAAACTAACGAAGCAATGGGGATCTGTCATGTCAACGATCCGACCTTGATTCGTCTCTCGGCCAAAACAGGATCAGGAGTAGACGCACTCAGAAATCACCTTAAAGACTGTATGGGTTTCTCTGGTAATACTGAGGGGGGATTTATGGCTCGCCGTCGTCATTTGGATGCATTAGAGCGTGCCGCTCAGCACCTCCAGATAGGCCAAGAACAGCTTGAAGGCTATATGGCAGGAGAAATCTTAGCAGAAGAGCTCCGCATTACTCAGCAGCACCTTAACGAAATCACAGGTGAATTCAGTTCTGATGACTTACTAGGTCGAATATTTTCCTCGTTCTGCATTGGTAAATAACAACTTAAGCAAGCGATGCTAGATGAATCATTTAGCATCGTGCTGCTGTTGAATGTCCGTTAGCGACAGCAAATCGCCCCTCCCATCAGGACACGACCTAAGTATCAAACACGAAATGCAACCCATCACGTTAATCATTAACCAAATAGGTATAATAAACCTCACCATACTCAAGCAAAGGAAAAATAGATGATCCACATCATTACAGGCAGCACTCTAGGCGGGGCAGAATATGTGGGCGATCATTTAAGTGATCTGCTAAATGAACACGGACTAGAAACGACGATCCACAATCAACCAGAGTTAAGCTCAATTGAGAATCAGGGCATTTGGCTGGTGGTCACATCAACCCATGGCGCCGGAGAGTACCCAGATAATATTCACCCTTTTATTACAGATCTACAGGCCACCCCGCCGAACATGGTCAATGTCAAATTCGCTGTGATTGCGATTGGCGATTCAAGCTATGATACTTTTTGCGCAGCAGGTCAACATGCGTATGACTTGTTGGAAGATATCGGTGCAACACCTATCAGCGACTGCCTAAAGATTGATGTTCTCAATCACGATGTACCTGAAGATGCCGCAGAGGTGTGGTTAAACGAAAATCTTGCCCATTTTAGCGCATAATGATGATGATAAAGAGTCACTCAACGGCTCTTTATCACTATTTAGACCTATCCTACTCCCACCTCAATCATTTAAGTGCTTAAAAAACCATCAAACCATCTGTGGATAAGTATAGTGTAATCCAGTGATCTTCCTTTAGTTATCCAATTAATAACTTTTCACCATCCCTACCCCTGTGTATAACTAGCCATTTTGATCTCAGGAAATCCTCAGTTAGATCAAATGATGATCACAACAAATGATCGTAAAAAGATCCATGATCTTATTGATCATTTGTCGCTTATCCACAGAAATGTGGGATCCTAATAATAGATCCAATAAAAGATCATATATAAAGATCTTATATTAATAGATTCAGAGACTAAAATGTTTAACATAAGAAAACAATTCTCTCTCAGCAATAAAAAAGGTAGAATACCGCTCTTTTTTATCTGTCCATAAAATCCTTTGAATACCTGAGGTCGGTTCATGCTTTATCACGAAAATTTTGACGTCATTGTTGTTGGTGGCGGACACGCAGGAACGGAAGCGGCACTCGCATCTGCACGCACAGGACAAAAAACGCTTCTCCTAACACATAACATCGATACATTAGGCCAAATGTCCTGTAATCCGGCTATTGGTGGTATTGGTAAAGGCCACTTAGTCAAAGAGGTTGACGCTATGGGCGGTCTAATGGCTGAAGCAATTGATCATGCAGGTATTCAATTTAGAACTCTTAATGCATCTAAAGGGCCAGCGGTTCGAGCCACTCGTGCACAAGCTGATCGTGCTCTTTACAAAGCCTATGTTCGTAATGGATTAGAAAATACCCCTAATTTAACCTTGTTCCAGCAATCGGTGGACGATTTGATTGTGGAACACGATCGTGCGGTTGGGGTTGTGACTCAAATGGGTCTCAAATTCCGCGCCAAAGCAATTGTATTGACCGTTGGAACTTTTCTTGGCGGAAAGATACACATTGGTATGGAAAGCTCTTCTGGTGGCCGTGCAGGCGATCCTCCATCGATCGCACTTGCCGATCGTTTACGCGAACTGCCGTTTCGTGTTGATCGTCTGAAAACAGGTACACCACCACGAATTGACGCACGTAGCGTTGATTTTTCAGCACTTGAAGTACAGCACGGTGATAATCCAACTCCAGTATTCTCATTTATGGGGAACCGCCAGCAGCATCCACGTCAAATTCCATGTTTCATTACGCATACCAATGAACAAACCCACGATGTTATTCGTGACAACCTTGATCGTAGCCCTATGTATGCGGGTGTGATCGAAGGGATTGGTCCTCGTTACTGTCCATCGATCGAAGATAAAGTGATGCGCTTTGCGGACAAGAACAGTCATCAAATTTTCATCGAACCTGAAGGTTTAACCACCCATGAGTTGTATCCGAATGGTATTTCCACCAGCTTACCATTTGACGTTCAAGTGCAGATCGTTCACTCAATGAAAGGATTTGAGAACGCGCATATTGTGCGTCCAGGTTATGCGATTGAGTATGATTTCTTTGATCCTCGTGATTTGAAACAAACTTATGAGACTAAATTCATCAACGGTTTGTTCTTTGCTGGCCAAATTAACGGTACGACAGGTTATGAAGAAGCGGCAGCACAAGGTTTGATGGCCGGTCTTAACGCGAGTTTATACAGTCAAGACAAAGAAGGTTGGAGCCCACGTCGTGATCAAGCTTACATGGGAGTATTGATTGACGATCTATCGACCATGGGCACTAAAGAACCGTACCGCATGTTCACTTCACGTGCTGAATATCGTCTATTGCTTCGTGAAGATAACGCCGATCTGCGTCTAACAGAAAAAGCCCATCAACTTGGTTTGATTGATGAAGCTCGTTGGGCTCGCTTTAACCAAAAGATCGATAATATGGAAACGGAGCGTCAGCGTTTGAAATCAACGTGGATGAATCCAAATTCAACGGGTGTGGACGAGTTGAATAAGTTATTGAAAACACCAATGGCCCGTGAAGCCAGTGGTGAAGATCTTCTGCGTCGTCCAGAAATTAATTACTCACAATTGACTCAACTGGATGCATTCTCTCCAGCGTTAGACGATCAACAAGCAGCAGAACAAGTTGAAATTCAAGTGAAATACGATGGTTATATCAAGCGTCAGCAAGATGAGATCGAAAAGTCATTGCGTCATGAGCACACTAAGTTACCGACCGATTTGAACTACCAGGACGTCAAAGGTCTGTCAAACGAAGTTGTCACTAAACTGAACGAGTCAAGGCCAGAAAGTATTGGGATTGCATCTCGAATTTCTGGTATTACTCCTGCTGCAATCTCAATTTTACTTGTTCATTTGAAGAAACACGGCTTGCTGAAAAAAGGTGAGGACGAATAATGAGCACTCTACGAACCAAACTCGATAGCTTAATTGCTCAGACTGAATTAACCGTTTCTGAGCAGCAACGTGAGCAGTTGATCGCTTACGTTGAATGGCTCGATAAATGGAACAAAGCTTATAACTTAACTTCAGTGCGTGATCCACAGGAAATGTTAGTAAAACATATTCTGGATAGTATAGTTGTGAGTAGTCACTTACCTGAAGGTGAGCGTTTTATTGATGTTGGTACGGGGCCTGGGTTGCCTGGTATTCCTCTGGCGATCATGAACCCAAACAAAGCATTTTTCTTATTGGATAGTCTTGGTAAGCGAATTCGTTTTCTTAAGCAGGTTGTTCATGCTCTCGGGCTAAAAAATGTCACTCCCGTCCAAAGTCGAGTTGAAGAGTTTCAACCTGAAGAAAAATTTGATGGCGTTTTAAGTCGAGCTTTTGCTTCAATGACAGATATGGTCGAATGGTGCCAGCATTTGCCAAAAGCAAACACCGGCGTTTTTCTGGCATTAAAAGGCTTACATCCTAACGACGAGATAGAGCAGTTGCCAGAGTGGTGTCGTGTGACAGAGATCATATCTTTGATTGTTCCGGAGTTAGAAGGTGAGCGTCATCTAGTAATCTTATCGCGCAAGGATAATTAGTGAGGTCATTGTGGGTAAAATTGTCGCCATTGCCAACCAAAAAGGTGGCGTAGGTAAAACAACAACGTGTATTAATTTAGCTGCGTCTATGGCGGCAACCAAACGCAAAGTTTTGGTTATTGATCTCGATCCTCAAGGTAATGCTACTATGGCTAGCGGTGTGGATAAATACATGGTCGATGCGACAGCTTATGATCTTCTGGTTGAAGAAGTTCCGTTTGATCAAGTGGTTTGCACCGAAACAACAGGTAAGTATGACCTCATTGCTGCTAATGGAGATGTCACTGCGGCAGAGATTAAGCTCATGGAAGTTTTTGCTCGTGAGGTGCGCCTAAAAAATGCACTAGCTCCTGTGCGTGATCAATATGACTTTATTTTTATTGATTGTCCTCCCTCTTTGAACCTACTTACGATTAATGCGATGGCAGCAGCAGATTCGGTCTTAGTCCCGATGCAATGTGAATACTTTGCATTAGAAGGATTGACCGCGCTTATGGATACCATCAGTAAGTTAGCGGCGGTGGTTAATGAACATCTGAAGATTGAGGGCCTATTGCGTACTATGTTCGATCCTCGTAACCGTTTATCGAATGAAGTCTCCGATCAAATTAAAAAGCACTTTGGCAGCAAGGTCTATCGGACAGTGATTCCTCGTAATGTTCGTTTAGCTGAAGCGCCAAGCCATGGTAAGCCTGCCATGTATTACGACAAATACTCTGCAGGGGCGAAAGCTTACTTAGCATTGGCTGGTGAGATGCTTCGCCGCGAAGATACCGAACTTTAATATTTACTCTAAGGAATTTCTCCTATGTCTAAGCGTGGTCTAGGAAAAGGGCTGGATGCACTATTGTCGACCAGTTCGTTAGCTCGTGAAAAACAGAATATTGCTTCGAACAGTCAGGCACTTTCAACTCAAGGTGAACTCGTTGAGTTATCAGTGAGTCAGCTTCAGCCTGGTACATATCAACCACGTAAAGATATGGCACCAGAAGCATTAGAAGAGCTTACAGCATCGATTCAGTCGCAAGGTATCATTCAACCGATTGTTGTCCGTGAAGTTGCCGTGAATCAATTTGAGATCATCGCTGGTGAGCGCCGTTGGCGGGCTGCTAAACAGGCAGGTCTTAAACGTGTGCCTTGCTTGATTAAGAAGGTGGAAGATCGAGCGGCGATTGCTATGGCTCTTATCGAGAATATCCAACGTGAAGATTTGAATGTTATCGAAGAGGCACAAGCTCTTGAGCGTTTACAAGATGAGTTCAATCTTACCCATCAACAAGTTGCCGAGGTTATTGGTAAATCAAGAGCAACGGTCAGTAACTTATTACGTCTTAATCAACTGGAAATGGAAGTAAAAGCTTTAGTTGCTGATAAGAAACTAGAGATGGGTCATGCTCGTGCTTTATTGGCTCTTGATGGTGAGCAGCAAGTCGAAGTAGCACAGCAAGTTTCTAAGAAACAAATGACTGTTCGTCAAACTGAACAGTTAGTAAAAAAGCACTTAATGCCTAAAAGTGAGCATAACGTTCAACAAGTAGATGTGGAAGCGCAAAAAATGTCGCATAAACTGAGTCAGTTACTTGATGCTCAGGTCTGTTTTGTGCGAACTGCGAACGGTAAAGCAAAAGTGACAATAAGTCTTGATGAGCCTCACAAATTAGATCTACTGATTGCCAAGCTACAGTCCTAGATGAGATAATTGATTCCGGTCAATTAATTGATTTAACCGAATTTTGAACAAAAGTTGTCGGCATGTAAACAAAACTGTAACTTTTTAATGCAATCTCATTGCATTCAACTGTTTGCGCCGTATAATTTTGCCAATTTCTCTTTCCCTGCACATATGAGTCAGTGCGAAGTGGATATTACTAGAGGTACGAATACATGGTAGCTGCGTTAGCTAGGCCAGGACGAGAGCTTGCAAAGCAATTGTTAATGATCCAATCTGGCGCGGTTATTTTTGTGGCGGCAGGAATGGCGATGGCCGTGAATCCAAAATGGGGATTTTCAGCGTTGATTGGTGGTGGCATTTTTGTTGTTGCCAATGCTGTATTTGCTTTTTTTGCATTTATGTTCAGTGGTGCTCGCGCTGCTAAGCGTATTGCAGCATCATTCTACACAGGTGAAGCTCTGAAAATTCTCATCACGGTCGTGTTGTTCTGTGTTGCCTACATGTATATGCAGGTGGAACTTGTTCCCCTCAAACTAACCTATTTGCTGGTACTAGGTATTAATATCTTTGCACCAGTGCTTTTCATTAACAACAAGAAATAGGATGAGTTATGGCTGCGCCAGGTGAAGCGCTAACGTCGTCCGGTTACATTGCCCACCACCTATCAAATCTATCTTTAGCTAAGTTAGGATTGGTAGCGGAGGAGACAGGTTTCTGGAACGTACATATCGATAGTCTGTTTTTTTCTTGGTTTACTGGTTTAATTTTCCTTGGGATTTTTTACAAAGTAGCAAAGAAATCAACAGCGGGTGTACCGGGTAAGCTTCAGTGTGCTGTAGAAATGATAGTAGAATTTGTCGCGGAAAACGTCAAAGATACTTTTCATGGACGCAATCCACTGATCGCTCCTTTAGCACTAACTATCTTTTGTTGGGTATTCTTGATGAACGTGATGGACCTTGTCCCGATCGACTTCTTGCCTTATCCAGCAGAACATTGGCTAGGTATTCCTTATCTTAAGGTTGTACCATCAGCTGATGTGAATATCACCATGGCTATGGCTCTAGGTGTTTTTGCTTTAATGATTTACTACAGCATTAAAGTGAAAGGCTTAGGTGGATTCGCAAAAGAACTTGCACTACATCCATTCAATCACCCACTGATGATTCCGTTTAACCTATTGATTGAAGTGGTATCGCTTCTGGCGAAGCCTCTTTCTCTTGGTATGCGTTTATTCGGTAACATGTTCGCGGGTGAGGTTGTATTCATTCTTTGTGCGGCAATGCTACCATGGTACTTACAATGGATGGGTTCACTACCGTGGGCAATCTTCCATATCTTGGTTATTACGATCCAAGCCTTCGTATTTATGATGTTGACAATCGTTTACTTGTCAATGGCACACGAAGACTCTGATCATTAATTTTTTAAGCTTTTTATTCGGGCACTAAGCCAACAACTATAAATTGGAGATAGTAATGGAAACTTTACTGAGCTTTTCTGCAATCGCCGTAGGTATTATCGTCGGTCTTGCTTCTCTTGGTACAGCGATTGGTTTCGCACTACTAGGTGGTAAATTCCTAGAAGGTGCAGCACGTCAACCAGAAATGGCTCCTATGCTACAAGTTAAGATGTTCATTATCGCAGGTCTACTTGATGCGGTTCCAATGATCGGTATCGTAATCGCGCTACTATTCACGTTCGCAAACCCATTTGTGGGTCAACTAGCAGGCTAATTAACCACGCTGTTAATTGTATTTTTGTAGTTGATTCTTAAAAGGGAGTAGCTGTTGTGAATATAAACGCAACCCTGCTAGGTCAAGCAATCTCGTTTGCACTGTTTGTGTGGTTCTGCATGAAATATGTATGGCCGCCATTGATGAAAGCGATCGAAGAGCGCCAGAAGAAAATTTCTGATGGTCTTCAGGCAGCCGAACGTGCTGCTAAAGACTTGGACCTAGCACAAGCCAACGCTTCTGAACAATTAAAAGAAGCGAAGCGCACAGCAACGGAGATCATCGATCAAGCGAACAAGCGTAAGTCTCAAATCATCGATGAAGCTCGTGAGGAAGCTCAGGCAGAACGCCAGAAAATCCTAACACAAGCTGAATCTGAACTTGAAGCTGAACGTAATCGTGCACGTGATGACCTGCGCAAACAAGTTGCTGCTCTGGCTATAGCTGGTGCTGAGAAAATTCTGGAGCGTTCTATTGATAAAGATGCTCAGAAAGATATTCTCGACAACATTACTGCAAAACTTTAAGTCTGGGGGCGCACATGTCTAATTTGACTACAATCGCACGCCCCTATGCTAAAGCAGCCTTTGACTTTGCGGTAGAGAAAGACCAGTTGGACCAATGGGGCCAAATGTTGTCTTTTGCTGCTGAAGTTGCCAAAAACGAACAAATACAAGGGCTTTTATCAGGCTCAGTGTCTGCTGAAAAAGCCGTCGAAATATTTGTTGCTGTTTGTGGTGAACAAGTTGATGCGTATGGCCAAAACCTAATTAAGGTTATGGCTAAGAATGGCCGTTTAAAGGCCCTTCCCGATGTTTGTGAGCAATTCTTCGTATTGAAGAAAGAACATGAGAAGCAAATTGATGTTGAAGTGATTTCAGCAACAGAGCTTTCTGGTGAGCAAATCGCAAATATTGGCAGCAAACTTGAAGTACGTCTCGAACGTAAAGTGAAGCTGAATTGCAGCGTAGATGAGACCCTACTTGGTGGGGTTATTATTCGAGCCGGAGACCTAGTCATCGATGACTCAGCGCGTGGTCGTTTGACTCGCCTGAGTGATGCATTGCAGTCTTAATGGGGATTGGAGCATGCAACTTAATTCCACGGAAATTAGCGACCTAATCAAACAACGTATCGAATCTTTCGATGTTGTAAGTGAAGCTCGTAATGAAGGTACTATCGTATCGGTAAGCGATGGTATCATTCGCATTCACGGCCTAGCGGACGTGATGCAAGGTGAAATGATTAAATTACCGGGTGGCCGCTATGCACTCGCACTTAACCTTGAGCGTGACTCGGTTGGTGCGGTTGTAATGGGCCCATATGCCGACCTTAGGGAAGGTATGAAAGTAACAGGTACTGGCCGCATTCTTGAAGTGCCAGTTGGTCCAGAGCTACTAGGCCGCGTAGTCAATACGCTAGGTGAGCCTATCGATGGTAAAGGTCCAATCGAAGCAAAAATGACTTCGCCTGTTGAAGTAATTGCACCAGGTGTAATCGACCGTAAATCAGTTGATCAGCCTGTACAAACTGGCTACAAATCTGTTGACTCAATGATCCCAATCGGGCGTGGTCAGCGTGAGCTTGTGATCGGTGACCGTCAGACTGGTAAAACAGCAATGGCGATCGATGCGATTATCAACCAGAAAGATTCCGGTATTTTCTCAATTTACGTAGCTATTGGTCAGAAAGCATCGACTATCGCTAACGTAGTTCGCAAACTAGAAGAGCACGGTGCACTATCAAACACGATCGTTGTCGTTGCATCGGCTTCTGAATCTGCAGCGCTGCAATATCTAGCGCCATATGCAGGTTGTGCGATGGGTGAATACTTCCGCGATCGCGGTGAAGATGCACTGATTGTTTATGATGATCTATCTAAACAAGCTGTTGCTTATCGTCAGATCTCTCTACTACTTAAGCGTCCACCAGGCCGTGAGGCATTTCCAGGTGACGTATTCTACCTCCACTCTCGTCTACTAGAGCGTGCTGCTCGTGTGAGCGAGGAGTATGTAGAGCGTTTCACTAATGGTGAAGTGAAAGGTAAGACTGGTTCTTTGACAGCGCTTCCTATCATTGAAACTCAAGCTGGTGATGTCTCCGCGTTCGTACCGACTAACGTAATCTCGATTACCGATGGTCAGATCTTCCTACAAACTGAGCTATTCAACTCAGGCATTCGTCCAGCAGTTGATCCAGGTATCTCAGTATCTCGTGTAGGTGGTTCAGCTCAGACGAAAATCATCAAGAAGCTATCTGGTGGTATCCGTACTGCACTAGCTCAGTACCGTGAACTTGCAGCATTTGCTCAATTCTCATCTGATCTTGATGAAGCAACGAAGAAGCAGTTAGACCATGGTCAAAAAGTAACAGAACTGATGAAGCAAAAGCAGTACGCTCCAATGTCTGTTTTTGATCAAGCATTGGTTATCTTTGCGGCAGAGCGTGGCTATTTAGCTGATATCGAAATCAACAAATTGTTAGATTTCGAAGCTGCTCTTCTATCGTTCGCTCGCGGTCAATATGCTGAATTTGCAGCTGAGATCGACAAGACGGGTAAATACAACGATGAAGTTGAAGCTCAGTTGAAGAAACTGACTGATGATTTCGTAGCAACCCAAACTTGGTAATTAGGTCGGTGGCAGATTCTGCCACCAACTAACGGAGAGTAACGATGGCCGGCGCAAAAGAGATACGTAATAAAATCGGTAGTGTTAAAAGCACGCAGAAAATTACGAAAGCAATGGAAATGGTAGCAGCTTCAAAAATGCGTCGCTCTCAGGAGTCGATGGAAGCTTCTCGTCCATATGCTGAAACCATGCGTAAAGTGATCGGTCATGTAGCAAATGCAAATCTAGAGTACAGTCACCCGTACCTAGAAGAGCGTGAAGCTAAACGTGTTGGGTACATCATCGTTTCGACAGACCGTGGTTTGTGTGGTGGCTTGAACATTAACGTGTTCAAAAAAGCTTTGACAGACATGCAGACATGGAAAGAGAAAGGCGCTGATGTTGAACTGGCTATAGTTGGTTCAAAAGCAACGGCTTTCTTTAAAAGCGGTGGCGCAAAAGTGGTCGCTCAGGTTTCTGGTCTTGGCGATCGCCCAAGCTTAGAAGATCTAATCGGCTCGGTTAGCGTCATGCTGAAGAAATACGATGAAGGTGAGTTGGACCGTTTATACGTAGTTTTTAACAAATTTGTTAACACTATGGTTCAGCAACCAACGATCGATCAATTGCTTCCTTTGCCTAAATCAGACAGCGAAGAGATGCAGCGTGAGCATTCATGGGACTACATCTATGAGCCTGAACCAAAGCCTTTGCTGGATGCACTATTAGTGCGTTACGTAGAGTCTCAGGTATACCAAGGTGTGGTTGAAAACCTTGCTTGTGAGCAAGCGGCACGAATGATTGCGATGAAGGCTGCAACAGATAACGCATCTAACTTGATTGAAGACTTAGAGCTTGTGTACAACAAAGCCCGTCAAGCGGCGATTACACAAGAACTGTCGGAAATCGTTAGTGGTGCAGCTGCGGTTTAAGCTTAGGTAAAACGAATTAGTTTAGAGGATTAACGATGGCTACAGGTAAGATCGTACAGATCATCGGTGCGGTAGTCGACGTAGAGTTCCCACAGAGCGATGTACCTAGTGTATACGACGCTCTAAACGTTACAGAATCAAAAGAGCGTCTTGTTCTTGAGGTTCAACAACAGCTAGGCGGTGGCGTAGTTCGTTGTATCGTAATGGGTAGCTCTGATGGTTTACGTCGTGGTGTGGAAGTGGTAAACACTGGCGCTCCAATTTCAGTACCAGTTGGTACTAAAACGCTAGGTCGTATCATGAACGTCCTAGGTGATGCGATTGATGAGCGTGGTGAGATCGGTGCAGAAGAGAATTACTCTATCCACCGTGAAGCACCAAGCTACGAAGAGCAATCAAACGAGACTGCACTTCTTGAAACAGGTGTTAAAGTAATCGACTTGATTTGTCCATTCGCTAAGGGTGGTAAAATCGGTCTATTCGGTGGTGCAGGTGTAGGTAAGACCGTTAACATGATGGAACTTATCAACAACATCGCACTTCAGCACTCTGGTTTATCAGTATTTGCTGGTGTTGGTGAGCGTACTCGTGAAGGTAACGATTTCTACTACGAGATGCAGGAAGCTGGTGTTGTAAACATCGAGAAGCCTGAAGAATCGAAAGTAGCAATGGTTTACGGTCAGATGAACGAGCCACCGGGTAACCGTTTACGTGTTGCTCTAACGGGTCTAACAATGGCAGAGCGTTTTCGTGACGAAGGTCGTGATGTACTTCTGTTTATTGATAACATCTACCGTTACACACTAGCAGGAACAGAAGTATCTGCACTGCTTGGTCGTATGCCTTCTGCGGTAGGTTACCAGCCAACTCTTGCAGAAGAGATGGGTGTTCTTCAGGAGCGTATCACGTCAACTAAGCAAGGTTCTATCACCTCTGTTCAGGCGGTATATGTACCAGCGGATGACTTGACTGACCCGTCTCCAGCAACCACATTCGCGCACTTAGATGCAACGGTTGTACTAAACCGTAACATCGCATCAATGGGTCTATACCCTGCGATTGACCCACTGGATTCGACATCTCGTCAGCTTGATCCATTGGTTGTTGGTCAAGAGCACTACGACATTGCTCGTGGCGTTCAGCAGACGCTTCAGCGCTACAAAGAGCTGAAAGACATCATTGCGATTCTAGGTATGGATGAGCTATCTGAATCAGATAAGCAAGTTGTATCTCGTGCACGTAAGATTGAGCGTTTCCTAACTCAGCCTTACCACGTAGCGGAAGTGTTTACTGGCGATCCTGGTGTTTACGTCTCTCTCAAAGAAACACTACGTGGTTTCAAAGGTCTACTAGCTGGTGACTACGATGATGTTCCAGAGCAAGCGTTTATGTACTGCGGTTCAATTGACGACGCTCTTGAGAATGCGAAGAAGCTATAAGGCTAACTAGGAGGCGATATGGCACCAATAACCTTTCACTTAGACGTGGTAAGCGCAGAGAGAAGCCTTTTCTCAGGTCGTGTAGAAACGTTTCAGGTGACCGGTAGCGAAGGTGAGCTGGGTATTTTCCATGGCCACACTCCGCTGCTGTCCGCTATTAAGCCTGGTATGGTGCGTATTGTGAAACAACACGGCCACGAAGAGTTCATTTATGTCTCTGGTGGCATGGTCGAAGTTCAGCCTGGTACTGCTACAGTACTGGCTGATACCGCGATTCGTGGTGAAGATCTAGACGCAGCTAAGGCAGAAGAAGCCAAGCGTCGTGCTGAGGAGAAAATCCAAAATCAGCATGGTGATATGGACTTTGCACAAGCGGCCAGTGAGCTGGCTAAAGCCATTGCTCAGCTACGAGTTATCGAGCTGACTAAAAAGCGTCGCTAAATATAATTAGCGACGTTTCATGAAAAAGGCGACCAACAGGTCGCCTTTTTGTTTTTTTTTTATTAGAAATTAATATTTCATCATTAACTATTCAAGCTGAGGTAGTTAAACTAGACGTTAGTAAAGTCAGAACATCAATAGGTTTAAAATGAAATTCAGTTCGGTGATTCTTGCTGCGGGTAAAGGAACTCGTATGTACTCCAATATGCCTAAAGTACTGCATACTTTAGCTGGCAAACCGATGGCAAAGCATGTTATCGATACATGCACTGGTCTTGGAGCCCAAAACATCCACTTAGTATTTGGTCACGGTGGCGATCAAATGCAACAGACTCTCGCTGAAGAGCCAGTTAATTGGGTATTGCAAGCTGAGCAACTTGGTACAGGCCATGCGGTTGACCAAGCCTCCCCAAAGTTTGAAGATGATGAAAAAGTGCTTGTGCTTTACGGTGATGTTCCTCTGATTTCAGCCGAAACGATTGAAAACCTATTAGATGCCCAGCCAACGGGTGGCATTGCACTCTTGACGGTGATGCTGGATAACCCGATGGGTTATGGCCGGATTATTCGTAAAAATGGTCCTGTAGTGGCAATTGTTGAGCAAAAAGATGCCACAGAAGAGCAAAAGCTTATCAAAGAATGTAACACTGGTGTGCTGGTGGCGACGGGTGGTGACCTGAAACGCTGGCTTGCTGGTCTAAACAATGAAAACGCGCAAGGCGAATACTACCTAACCGACGTTATCGCAGCAGCGCACGACGAAGGCCGTGCAGTTGAAGCGGTTCACCCAGTAAACGCTATTGAAGTAGAAGGTGTTAATGACCGTGCGCAATTGGCGCGTTTAGAGCGTGCATTCCAATCAATGCAAGCACAAAAGCTCCTTGAGCAAGGGGTGATGTTACGCGATCCTACACGTTTCGATTTACGTGGTGAGTTGCAATGTGGTATGGACTGTGAAATTGACGTCAACGTGATCATTGAAGGCAAGGTATCACTGGGTGATAACGTTGTGATTGGTGCTGGTTGTGTGCTGAAAGACTGTGAAATCGACGACAACACGGTTGTACGTCCTTACAGCGTGATCGAAGGGGCAACTGTAGGTGAACAATGTACGGTGGGTCCATTTACTCGTCTTCGTCCTGGTGCCGAGATGCGTAACGATTCTCACGTAGGTAACTTCGTTGAAGTAAAAAATACGCGTATTGGTGAAGGTTCTAAAGCAAATCACCTCACTTACCTAGGTGATGCAGAGATCGGTCAACGTACTAACATTGGTGCAGGAACCATCACGTGTAACTATGACGGTGCGAACAAGTTTAAGACTCTCATTGGTAATGATGTTTTTGTTGGATCTGATAGCCAGCTAGTCGCGCCAGTCTCTATTGCTGATGGTGCAACGATTGGAGCGGGGACAACCTTGACCAAAGACGTAGCTGAAGATGAACTGGTGATTACGCGTGTTAAAGAACGCAAAATCGCCGGATGGCAACGTCCAGTAAAACAAAAGTAAGTCTCCGTTACTGCTTGTCGCAAAAACAAAGCCGCTTACAATCAGCGGCTTTGTTGTGTCTAAGGAGTAGTGTGAATTACATGTCTTCTTCGCTGACTACACGAGCGTTATCAGGCGGTGTGAAATGCTTTGCTAGCTCACGGTTTGATAGAATGTAACCTATCCATAATCCGCCCATACAAATGACGATCGCGATCCCGGTGACTAACTGAGCTTGGCTGGCCATCGCGGCTACCAGTGCACTTGCTAGGCTGCTTACGGTAATTTGCAGACTATTTTGTAGACCAGCAGCGGTCGCAGGGCTTTGTTTCGCACTTGCTAATGCACGATTTACCACGATTGGGTAAAGTGCGCCATTTGCTACTGCAATCAAGCAAAATGGCGCGAGGATTGGCCAGATAGAGGTCAAGTGCCATTGTGATGCAACAAAGATAAGTAGCGCAGCAACACTAAACAGACCAATTAACTGAAGCAGTACTTTCGCATCGCCATATTTACGAACGCCAACCTTGCCTAAGTAACCACCGACCATAAAAGCGATCGTTTGCGGGATAAAGCTTAAACCAATGTCTTTTGCTTGGTAGCCAAGTTGAGACATGATCTCTGGCATACCGGTTAGGTAAGCAAAGAAAGCGGCAGAGGCTGTTGCAAACATCAGCACATTACCGAGATACGTTTTCGATCCTAAGAGTGCTTTAATGTCAGTCGACATGCTGGTTTGCTTTATTTTTGGTGTTTCATCTTTTTGAGTCATGGTTGCCACGACCAGCAGCACGCCCATTAGGGTTAACGTAACAAAAATACTATGCCAGCCAAAGTTATCGGCTAGTAACACACCAAGTTGAGGAGCAAGGGCAGGTGATAAAGCAACCAACGGCATAATAGTGGCAAAGATCTGCTGACTTTGACTCGAGTAGCGTTTTATCACCATGGCCTGCCAAATGACCGCAGGAGCGCATACGCCGATTGCTTGAACAAAGCGCAATGTGATTAACTGCCAAACTTGCTCACTAAAGGCCAGGCCAAATGAGGCAACAGTAAACAGTGCCAAGCCAGCAGCTAACGTATTACGATGACCAAACTTATCAGAAGCCAGTCCCCATATTAATTGACCAAAAGCCATACCAACAAGAAATACTGTTAATGATAGAGCGATGTGTTCAGGGCCTGTCGCAAAGTCTACTTCCATGACTTTGAATGCGGGTAAATACATATCAGTTGCAATAAAGCCGAGCATCGATAAAGCTGCGAGGTAAACAAGCTGGAGTTTTGAGATTTTCATGAGTCAACCAATCAAATTATTTAATCAATGTGGTTCAGTGTTAGTTCTCACTAACCCTTAATTATTTGGTTTGCTATTCTATTTTTCGATTTTAAGAAAATGAAACGCTAAAATTGTTGGTTATCAATCAAAATTTTTGAAGGGTCGATATTGATGTTCTCAAAATCTTCGTTAGAGATGCTTGATACGGTTGCACGCTTGGGCAGTTTTACTGCGGCTGCAGAAGTTCTGCATAAAGTACCTTCGGCGATCAGTTATGGCGTTCGTCAGGTGGAACAAGAATTGGGTGTTGTGTTGTTTCATCGTTTGCCACGAAAAGTCGAGCTGACATCTGCAGGAGAGCTTTTTATTGCTGAAGCTCGGCTGTTATTGCGACAGATGGCCGAAGTAAAAGCACAAACACAACGAGTCGCTAATGGTTGGCAATCGACCCTTAAGATCACTTTGGATAATGTGGTTAAGCTCGACAAACTTAAGCCTTTGATTGAAGATTTTTATCGTGAGTTTGAATTTGCTGAATTACAGATCAACATGGAAGTGTTTAACGGTTGTTGGGAGGCCATTGCTCAGCAGCGAGCCGATATCGTGATTGGTGCGACGGCTGCCATTCCTGTTGGTGGTGATTTTGAAGTCAAAGAAATGGGGGTTTTGGATTGGGCTTTTGTGATGTCTCCGAATCACCCTTGTGTTCGTCAGCAAGTACTCAACGAAGCATTTGTCAGTCAATTTCCAGCGATTTGCTTAGATGATACATCGAACGTGTTGCCAAAGCGCTATACTGGGTATTACCCAAAGCAGCGCCGCTTACTACTACCGAACTGGTACAGTGCGATTGAATGTTTAAAGAATGGTGTTGGGGTCGGCTACATGCCTCGACATATTGCGATGCCGCTGATTCACCAAGGTGTGCTGGTGGAAAAAGTTTTAGTGGATAATAAACCGCTTAGCCAGTGTTGCTTGGTATGGCGTAAAGAGGATAATCACCGATTGATTAAATGGATGGTTGATTATTTGGGCAACTCAAGTCAACTGTATCAAGATTGGCTGGAGTGTGAATAATAAAGCCACTTTGGCTAAAAGTGGCTTTATGGTTGCTAGGATAAGAAAAACTGATACGACGGGTTGTCCGTTTCATCTTTGCACCGATAGCCAAGCTCACGTAAATGTGCGGAAAATTGGGCTAAATCATGCTCATCTAACTCGAAACCACAGAGAACGCGGCCATAATCTGCACCGTGATTACGGTAGTTAAATAGGCTGATATTCCAATGGGTGCCGAGTGTACTTAAGAACTTAAGCAGTGCTCCAGGGTATTCTGGGAATTCAAAGCTGTACAGCCGTTCTTTAAGTGACTTAGACGGCTTACCACCGATCATGTAGCGTACGTGCAGCTTCGCCATTTCGTCATCAGATAAATCAACCACAGGGTAACCACCATCTCGTAAGTCACGAATGATGTTGTCCAGTTCTTCTTGGCCACCTTGTAAACGTACACCAACAAAGATGTTGGCTAAAGCATCATCATTGTAACGGTAGTTAAATTCCGTTACGGCTCGGCCACCAATTAAGTTACAAAACTCAAAGAATGCCCCTTGACGCTCTGGAATGGTTACTGCGAGGAGACCTTCTCGCTTCTCACCCAGTTCACAGCGCTCAGAAACATAACGTAGGCCATGGAAGTTGGTGTTTGCACCAGACAGGACCGTAGCAAGGTTTTTGTCTTTGAGCTTGTTTTGTTCCGCGAACTTTTTTAGGCCTGCGAGAGCGAGTGCGCCTGAAGGTTCGGCGATCGCTCGTGTATCTTCAAAGATGTCTTTGACGGCTGAACAGATTTCATCACTGGAGACCGCGATATGGCCATCAATGTATTTTTGGCACAGGCGAAAGGTCTCTTCACCAATGCGTTTGACTGCGACACCGTCAGCAAACATGCTGACTTGATCTAGCACGACAGGCTGGCCTGCGTCTAATGCAGCTTTAAGACAAGAAGAGTCTTCTGGTTCAACCGCGATGACTTTGATTTCTGGCATCAGTTGTTTCACAAGTACTGCAACACCGGCTGCCAAGCCACCACCGCCGACAGGGACGAAAATGTAATCTAAGTGGCCATTTTGCTGCAGCATTTCCATGCCGATAGTACCTTGTCCTGCAATCACCAATGGATGATCGAAAGGTGGCACAAAGGTGTAACCATGTAGCTCTGATAAACGTTCAGCTTCTGCTTTTGCCTCATCAAAGTTACTGCCATGCAATACCACGTTGCCACCGAAACTGCGTACCGCATCGACTTTGATGTCGGGAGTGGTCTTTGGCATCACAATGGTGGTTTTAATCCCCAGCTTAGTACCAGAAAGTGCCATGCCTTGAGCGTGGTTGCCTGCCGATGCCGCAATCACTCCAGCGGTTTTCTGTGCGTCAGATAGGCTCGCTACCATGTTGTATGCACCACGCAGTTTGAATGAGTGCACCGGCTGGCGATCTTCACGTTTGATTTGTACATTGTTACCAATACGAGCGGCGAGACGAGGCATCTCTTGCAGTGGGGTCACTGTCGCAACTTCATATACAGGCGCTCGTAAGATCTGGCGCAGATAATCTGCACCAGTTTGTGGTTGTTGACCAGAAAGTACACTATCGCTCATAAGCTAGTCCTCTAGCTTAGACTTGTCTCGTACTGCACCTTTGTCAGCACTGGTCGCCATACTGGCATAAGCTTTAAGTGCAAAAGAAACTTCACGTTGGCGGTCTAAAGGTTTCCAGCCTAGCTCGTCTTGTTTTGCACGTCGCTCAGCAAGTTCTTGCTCAGAAACTTGAAGAGAAATTGAACGATTTGGAATATCAATCGCGATCATATCGCCTTGTTTTACCAGACCAATCGCACCGCCGTTTGCAGCTTCAGGCGAAGCGTGACCGATAGACAAGCCTGATGTTCCACCAGAGAAACGGCCGTCAGTTAGAAGAGCACACTCTTTACCAAGCCCCATTGATTTTAGGTAAGTGGTTGGGTAAAGCATTTCTTGCATGCCCGGACCACCTTTAGGGCCTTCGTAGCGGATAACAACCACGTCGCCTGCTTTGACTTTACCACCCAAGATGCCTTCCACGGCATCTTCTTGGCTTTCAAATACTACGGCTGGGCCTGTGAACTTATGAATGCTCTCATCAACGCCTGCTGTCTTAACGATACAGCCATCTAATGCGATGTTGCCTGATAGAACCGCTAAGCCACCTTCTTGGCTAAAAGCATGAGCGATGCTTCGGATACAGCCTTCAACGCGGTCGTCATCAAGACGATCCCAGCGACAATCCTGTGAGAAAGCTTGTGTGGTTCGGATCCCTGCAGGACCAGCACGGTAAAACGTCAGAACGTCTTCGTCTTCGGTTTGCATGATGTCGTATTTCGCCAGCTGCTCTTTCATCGAAAGACCAAGTACAGTGCGCGCATCATTGTGTAGTAGACCCGCACGGTCTAGCTCACCAAGAATGGCCATCACACCACCAGCACGGTGTACGTCTTCCATGTGATATTTCTGAGTAGATGGTGCGACTTTACATAAATGCGGTACTTGGCGAGATAGGCGATCGATGTCTTCCATATCAAAATCCACTTCACCTTCTTGCGCCGCTGCCAGTAGGTGCAGAATGGTGTTGGTTGAGCCACCCATTGCGATGTCCAGTGCCATTGCATTTTCGAAA
Source organism: Vibrio sagamiensis NBRC 104589 (assembly GCF_007990935.1). Classification (GTDB taxonomy): domain Bacteria; phylum Pseudomonadota; class Gammaproteobacteria; order Enterobacterales; family Vibrionaceae; genus Vibrio; species Vibrio sagamiensis. The sequence goes on along the minus strand of NZ_BJXJ01000022.1, from coordinate 28,854 downwards.
GCATCAAACGTAGCGATGTTGCGTGGTAGTGCTGATTCATCATCTTGCTCGTAGTAACGACGAGTCAGTTCAACAATGCGACGACCTGCATTAAGGAACAGTTGTTCACGATCAGCGTGTGTTGCCAACATTGAGCCATTACCTGGTTGTGAAAGACCGAGAGCTTCCGTTAAGCAGTTCATCGAGTTTGCGGTAAACATGCCTGAACACGATCCACAAGTTGGACAGGCACTGCGCTCGATCTGTTCGCTTTGCTCATCAGACACTTTTGGATCAGCACCTTGGATCATTGCATCAACGAGGTCTAGTTTGATGATCTGATCAGACAGCTTGGTTTTCCCCGCTTCCATCGGGCCACCAGAGACAAAGATAACCGGGATATTAAGTCGCATCGCGGCCATCATCATTCCTGGGGTGATTTTATCACAGTTAGAGATACACACCATGGCATCGGCACAGTGAGCGTTCACCATGTATTCAACAGAATCGGCGATCAGCTCACGAGATGGCAATGAATAAAGCATGCCTCCATGGCCCATTGCGATACCATCATCTACGGCGATGGTGTTAAATTCCTTGGCGATGCCGCCTGCTTTTTCAATTTCACGAGCTACAAGTTGACCCATGTCTTTTAGGTGTACGTGCCCGGGAACAAATTGAGTAAACGAGTTTACGACAGCAATAATAGGCTTACCGAAGTCTTCATCTTTAACGCCAGTTGCACGCCACAGGGCGCGTGCTCCTGCCATATTGCGGCCATGTGTTGTGGTGGCTGATCTGTATTTTGGCATTGCTAATCTCTCTTACTTCTGCTCGGGGTACACATAGTCTAACCAGCCCCACTTATCTTCAGTGGTTCCGTTGAACAGGCCGAAGTAGGCCTCTTGGAGTACTTTGGTGATAGGGCCGCGTTTACCGCTGCCGACTTCAATTTTATCGATGCTCGCAACAGGGACCACCTCGGCGGCGGTACCCGTCATAAAGACTTCATCGGCTAGGTAAAGAGCTTCACGAGCAATATTGGCTTCACGAACTTCATAACCTTTGTCACGTGCGATGGTCATGATCGAGTCACGAGTAATACCGGGTAAAATGGCGCTGGTGGTTGGTGGTGTTGTGATCACACTATCTTTGATAACAAAGATGTTTTCACCAGCACCTTCAGACAGGTAGCCATCGACGCTCAATGCAATACCTTCATCATAACCGTGGCGACGGGCTTCACCGCCAACCAGTAGTGAAGATAGGTAGTTACCGCCCGCTTTTGCTGCAGTAGGAATGGTATTGGGGGCGGCACGATTCCAGCTCGAAATCATTGCATCGACACCTTTTTCCAGTGCTTCTTCACCGAGGTAAGAGCCCCAAGGAAAAGCAGCAATAACCAGGTCCATTTCTGTACCTACCGGAGGGCAAACACCCAGCCCGACGTTGCCTACAAAGCCAAGTGGACGAATGTACGCGCTCTCTAGCTTATTCTGGCGCAGTGTTTCACGTGTCGCTTCCATAATTTCTTCAACTGAAAATGGGATCGGGAAACGATAAATTTTTGCTGAATCTTTTAAGCGTTGGGCGTGTTCTCTGTGGCGAAACACAATTGGGCCTTTTGGCGTGTTATAGCAGCGAACGCCCTCAAAAACTGAGGTACCGTAGTGCATAGCGTGAGTTAATACGTGTACGTTTGCTTCTGCCCACGGAACCATTTTGCCATTGAACCAAATGAAGTCTGCAGTATTTGTTGCCATGTGTTGCTTTCCTTATGCACTGACGTGTTGTTGTAGGTTGTGGTTTGGAAGCTCATCATTACGGATTTTGAGAACGTCTACTGAGCGAATATCCCACAACTTTTCAATTTGATTGACTAAAAAAGAGATTGGCCGATCACTGTCGACAATCAGTTCGACGCTCGCCACTTTACTGGCGTGATTCTGTGTTGCAGCAACCTGTTTGATCACAAATCCTCTATGGCGAGTGACACGAAGTACACGCTCTAACAGGACCGGTTTGTCATCGGCTTTAATGTCGAGTAAATATCTGTCCATTTGAGTGCTTCCTACGTGTTCTCTAACATATCACTGTTTGACGCACCCGGTGGTACAAGTGGCCATACGTTTTCTTCTTCGTCGATTAAAACGTGAAGTAAGTAAGAAGTCTTACTTTCTAGCATCGCTTTGAGAGCTGGTTCGACTTGTTCTTTTTTGGTTATGGTTTGACCTGGAATGTCGAATGCTTCGGCCAGCATGACGAAATTAGGATTATCATCAAGGATGGTTTCACTATGGCGGCCATCAAAGAAAAGAGACTGCCACTGGCGTACCATACCAAGACGTTGGTTGTTGAGCAGAACAATTTTGACTGGGATCTGGCGACGTTTCAGTGTGCCTAACTCCTGAATGTTCATCATGAACGAGCCATCACCCGTGATAAGGATAGATTGGTCATCAGGACGAGCCACCGCTGCTCCCATTGCTGCAGGTAAACCAAAGCCCATAGTGCCAAGGCCTGCGGAAGTGATGAAGTTTTGTGGTTCACGTGGCTGAATGTGCTGAGCGGCCCACATTTGATGTTGGCCTACATCGGTAGAGACGATGGCACTATCAGGCATCATATCCGACAATTGCTTGAGCAAAAGGGGCGCATAAATAAGCTCGCCAGGGTGATCATAACGCCACTTGAAACCACTGCGAAGACTTTCACAATGATGGACCCAAGGGCTGATGTCATGGGTGAGCTCAAGTTGAGGAAGAGTAGCCTTAATTTCACCCCTAAGTGGTGCATTAGCATGACGCAGTTTGTGGATTTCAGCAGCATCAATGTCGATATGAATGACTTTGGCATTAGGTGCAAAGGTATCGAGCTTACCTGTGACGCGATCATCAAAGCGTGCGCCAACAACAATCAATAAATCACATTCTTGTACGATTAAGTTTGCCGCTTTTGTACCGTGCATACCTAACATGCCAAGGTAATGAGGATCATGACGCTCGATGGTGCCTAATCCTTTCAAAGTGCTGACTGCTGGCATGGGGTTTAAACGTAAAAATTCTCTGACCACTTCAGTTGCTTTAGCCAATTGAACACCGCCACCGACGTATAAAACAGGGCGGGTTGATGTGCTCAGAACCTGTTGAGCGCGCTGAATGTCGGCTTGACTGACTTGCGGTGCGTCGGGCTTAGCGAAGCTGTGCAACTGTGTGGTTGGTGCCTGGGCAAGTTGGACATCTTTAGCGATGTCGACGATTACAGGACCTGGGCGACCTGCCTTTGCGACTTCGAATGCTTCCGCCAATGTCGGTGCCAGCTCTGCAATATCCGTCACTAGATAGCTGTGTTTGGTACAAGAAAGAGACATACCAATCACATCCATTTCTTGGAAGGCATCGGTACCAATATGAGAACTTGCGACCTGACCTGTAATGGCGACGAGAGGTATGGAGTCAAGAAAGGCATCAGCAAGGCCTGTGACTAAATTGGTTGCACCCGGGCCCGATGTAGCCATGCATACAGCAACATCTTGTGTGGCTCGCGCCATGCCAATTGCAGCCATTGCTGCCCCTTGCTCATGTCGGCATAAGATGTGCTCGACGCCGCCATCATAAAGTGCATCATAAATTGGCATGATTGCGCCACCGGGGTAGCCAAATACGGTATCAATGCCTTGTTGTTTAAGTGCCGCGACGACAAGTTGTGCTCCAGTCATCGAAGACCTCCTATTTTGCTACCTTGAGGCTGGTAGTTAATTCCTTGTTTGTTGCACTTCATGTGCGCTCCCATTCTTCCCGTTAACCTGTCCGGTTTGGACCGTTGACAACATGTAGTTGTAAAAAAGCCCCCGGACTTTGCAGTGCGGGGGCTTTTTCTAATGTGTGTTTACTTTTCGCTCACACTCCCCCGCGCGGTGTTAATAATGACCACGATAATCAGGAGTAGTAGTGCGTTGATGCGAGCGAATGTATTCATCTGTCTGTCGTTATTCTTTTCGTTAAAATTTTATCTAATGTTCTACGAAATGCTTTTCATCACTAGTGGTAACATACAAATCTGTTACATGACAAGCAAAAACTCATTCTTTTTTCATATTAACGGTTCCCGAAGGCAGGCTATATCTAACAGATCTGGTTTACATCGTGGACACAATTGAGGAAATTATGGGGTTGGCAATCATTCACAGTCGAGCAAGTGTTGGAGTTCAAGCTCCAGCGGTCAGTGTCGAAGTACACATAAGCAATGGGATGCCGGGCTTTACCTTGGTAGGGCTACCTGAAACCACCGTCAAAGAGTCTAAAGATCGTGTTCGAAGTGCGATCGTCAATTCAAACTTTCAGTTTCCAGCCAAACGGATTACGGTCAATCTTGCTCCAGCAGATTTACCCAAAGAGGGAGGTCGATTTGACTTACCTATCGCGTTAGGAATTCTCGCAGCTTCACAGCAGATCGTGACAGATAGGCTTGATAATTATGAATTTATCGGCGAATTAGCTTTGTCTGGAGGGTTGAGAAGGGTGAAAGGAGTGCTGTCCGCGGCACTGGCTGCAAATAAGAGTCAGCGTCACTTAGTTGTCCCTCATGCGAATGGCGATCAGGCTGCTTTGGTGGGGAAAGAGCATCACAAATCTGCACAATCTTTATTGGAAGTCTGTGCTGAACTGTGTGGTCAGCATCAGTTGGATCTTTATCAAGCACCGAGAAAAAATACAGCCAGTAATCAGAGTCGTGACTTGCAGGATATTATTGGTCAGCAACAAGGTAAGCGTGCCCTAGAAATTGCCGCTGCAGGCAATCATAACTTACTATTTTTGGGGCCTCCGGGTACAGGTAAGACCATGTTAGCCTCACGACTGTGCGATTTACTGCCGGAAATGAGTGACGAAGAAGCAATGCAAACGGCCGCAGTGGCTTCTTTGACGCAAAGTGATATCAATGAACATAATTGGAAACAGCGTCCGTTCCGTTCTCCACATCATTCAAGTTCAATGGCAGCCTTAGTTGGAGGAGGTTCAGTCCCTAGACCTGGTGAAATTTCTTTGGCACATAATGGGTTGCTGTTTCTTGATGAAATGCCTGAGTTTGATCGTAAAGTGCTCGACTCGCTCCGAGAGCCATTAGAATCAGGTGAGATCATTATTTCTCGGGCCCAAGGTAAAACCCGCTTTCCAGCAAGATTCCAGCTGGTAGGGGCACTGAATCCCAGTCCAACTGGATACTATGAAGGCAATCAAGCACGAACCAATCCACAAGCGATCCTCCGTTATTTGGGACGTCTGTCTGGGCCTTTGCTCGATCGCTTTGATATGTCGCTAGAGATCCCTGCGCTACCGAAAGGCACTTTGTCTGAGGGTGGCGATCGTGGAGAACCGACTTCGGTGGTGAAAGCGCGGGTGAATCAAGCTAGAGATGATATGTTAAATCGAAGTGGCAAGGTCAACGCCCTATTAGGCAGTCGCGAGATCGAGGCTTTCTGTCCTTTACAAAAAAGTGATGCTGAGTTTTTAGAAAATGCGCTCCATCGATTGGGTTTGTCGATCCGTGCTTATCATCGCATCATTAAGGTTGCTCGCACCATTGCCGATCTTGAAGGTGCGCAACAAATCGAGCGTTCACATTTAGCCGAAGCTCTAGGTTACCGAGCCATGGACCGATTGCTCAAACAGCTTACTGCTCAGGCGGTGTAGGGAGCATAAGCCTCTAACTGTGCTATGAGCTTTGGCAGCAAGCTAGGTGCCCGCTGCCTACTGCGAAGGAATGGCTAAAAATTGTAGTTTAAGCCAGCAGAGACGACCAGTTGCTTTTCTGCATAGAAGGAAAGGTTAGAGTGGGTATCGCTGTAGCCAGCTAAGGACACGAACGACCAATTTTGCCATTGAAAAACATTACTATACTCATAGGCGGCAAACAGGCTCCATGCCTTATCGTTGCGAGCTTTACCAAAGATCTGACTGGCAGCGTCATAGTCCTTTATTTTATAGCCCGCGGTAAGCGCCAATTTGTGGCGTTTAATAAAGGCAAACCAGCTTAGATCGAGTTTGTAAGAATCAAAAGATTCTGCTTTGCCATCTGCATTTTGCTTAACATAGGTAAAAGCAGGCTTAAGCATAGAAGTGCGGCTAAGTGGAATGCGATAATCCGCCTTAAAGTGGTAAATGTCTGCGTCTCGGGCCAGCGAGGCATCTGTTACTCGATCATTCTCAACCCCCTTTACTGCGTAGGCCAAATCGAGATTAAGGTTGTTATTTAACAGGTTTTTAATTTGGAAACGGAAAGCGTTACCACCTTCGTCAGTGGTACTTCTTGCTTGGTCGAGTAGGTAAGGGTCTTGCCAAGTTTCACTTTTAAGAATAGTCGGCAAATAAGAAACATCTAAAATAAGTCCATCGGATAGTTGATATTGGTAGCCGAGCTGAAAAGCCAGTATACCAATGGAAATATCTGAGCGTGTGGTGCCTATATAAACTTGTCTATCGAGTTGATCACCATAAGTATAAGAGAGCATACCTAATGGTGCTGCGATAAACGAGCCGTGGCGATCTGTATTCTCATTATAAGAGTGAATGGTACTGCTACTTTTGGTATTAAAATGAGATTGAGATGATATAAAGCCAGCATTGGCAGAAATATTACCGTTGATACCTGTATTTTTGGCTAACTGTGCCTGAACTGAACTGACACAAAATGCGGTAGATAAGGTGATAATTTTTAGCTTCATTGATGACTTCCTTATTGTAATAACTGCAGTTGATGTATTTATTAAAGCTCGTTAACAGAGCTGACCAATCTGACAAAGATTCCCAAATGGTAATAGATTCGTATAATTACGCACTGTTTCATTATTGCACTATAAACGGTCTGGTAATTAGGTATTATTTTGATTTATCTATTATTTATATTTAATGTTTTTTTAATAATTCTTAATACAACGGTTTGTTCTATGGCTATTTGTATTACTGCAGTTTTTAAGTGGTTTTTGCCAACTCAGGCTCTCAAGGCTCAAGGAACGAAAGTTGCTAACAAGTTGATGTGGTTGTGGGCCACGAACAATGCACTCATTCTGGCTCTGTTCAATAGAGTTGAATGGGATGTTCAAGGCGGAGAAAATCTTAGAAAAAATGGCTGGTACTTATTGCTAAGTAATCACCTCAGCTGGTTGGATATTGTTGTACTGTGTTGTGTGTTCAAAGACCGCATTCCAATGCCAAAGTTTTTTTTGAAACAGCAGTTATTATATGTGCCCTTTATGGGAATGGCTTGCTGGGCATTAGATATGCCTTTTATGCGCCGTTATTCCCGTGAGTATTTGCTTCGTCATCCAGAGAAACGAGGCCAAGACCTAGCTACTACTCGGCGTTCTTGTGCTAAGTTTAAGTGTACCCCAACAACAGTAGTTAATTATGTTGAAGGAACACGATTCACTATAGAAAAACAACGGAAAACACGTTCTGGCTACCAGTATTTACTTAAACCAAAATCCGGTGGGATTGCGTATACCTTGGGGGCAATGGGTGAACAGTTTGAAAGTATCATTGATGTCACCTTGGCTTACCCTGGCAGCTCTGATAAACCATTTAGGGATGTGTTATTTGGTCGGATGAAAAAGATTGTCGTTAGGGTCAATGTGCGCCCACTGAATGAGCAAGTCACGGGCGATTATTTCAATGACAAACCTTTTAAGCGCCAGTTTCAGCATTGGCTGAGTGGGATTTGGCAAGAAAAAGATCAGCGTTTAAAAGCTATTTACTCGTCAGAGACTAAAGCCGACCAAACTAAATAACCCATGATTTCTGCAGTATTTGAAGAATCGTGACAAGCGGCGCTGACTTTGAGTTGATTTGAATAAAAAAGGGGAGAGCACTTAGCTCTCCCCCTTTCATCACTCAATCGAAAGTTACTTTAATGTCAGTAGGTAGTTCACTAAGGCAATGTATTCGTCTGTTGATTTTAGCCCTTGTGCTTGAACCAGATATTTGTTGTTAACAATAATTGCTGGAACACCTGTTAAGCCACTGTTTTCAAATTTCTTATCCATGCGACGCACCATGGAGTCAATTGCAAAACCTTTGTAAGCCGCATCAAATTTATTTGCCTCAATACCTTCATCTAAGAAGATTTGGCGTAGCTCAGCTTCATCACGTGGTGGCTTACGCATGTTATGGATGCGATTAAAGAGTACCGGAATCATTTGATCTTCGATTTGTAGTGCCACCATAGTTGCAAACGCTTTGCTCATCGCAGGCCCCATGCTGCCACCCATAAAGGAAACGTGATTCTTTTGCAGTTCAACACCATCCGGAAGCTTTTTCTTAAGCTGTTGGATGATAGGTTCAAACGAATTACAATGTGGACAATAAAAAGAGAAGAACTCCGTTACCATTGGTTTATTAGAAGGTTCTAAATCTAAGACTTTATAATGCTCTCCTTCTTTATAAGGGGCAGCTTGTACTGATAGGCTTAGTACTAACATAGAAAACAGTGTGAACAGCTTTTTCATTTAAATTTCTCCATTTTGAGTTGTTCAGCCGGACTTACCATTGCGGCATTAAAGATAATGGTGTTTCCGCTAAATTAGCAATTTGCTCTTTAAAGGCAAGGACTTGGCCTTCCCAGTATTTTGGCTCATTAAACCATGGAAAAGCGAGCGGAAATGCAGGGTCATGCCAACGTTTTGCTAACCATGCCATATAGTGCACCATTCGTAGACCACGTAAAGGTTCAATTAGTTTCAATTGGGTCGAATTAAAGTCACTGAATTCTTGGTAGCCTTCTAATAAAATATCCAATTGTGTGAGTTTGTCTTGGCGATCGCCATTAAGCAGCATCCATAAGTCTTGTATTGCTGGCCCATTACGTGCATCGTCTAAGTCGACAAACATTGGACCGTCAAGCCATAATATATTCCCTGGGTGACAATCCCCATGTAAGCGGATTGAACTAACGTCTTCTTGCCAATGTGCCTCGATGGCTTGAATCAGCAGATCTAAATCATTAAAGAAACTGTTTTCTAGGTGGGCTGGGATCATATTGGCATTTTGTAAGATAGCTTTAGGTTGGTAGAGGTATTCTTGCAAGCCGATACTAGGGCGATGTTGGAAGGTGGTTTGACTGCCTACCTTGTGTATGCGGCCTAAAAATCGACCGACACCTTCAAGTTGATCAAAATTATCAACCTCAAATTGGCGACCACCGACACTATTAAACAACGCAAAATTATAGCCTTGGTAATGATGCAACGTTTGGCCGTTAATACGTACAGGTGGTGCGACAGGAATCTCGTTATCGACCAGTTCCAGAGTAAAATCGTGTTCTTCTTGAATTTGTTCATGATTCCAACGCTCTGGACGATAAAACTTCACCACGTAGCGTCGCTTTTCTTCATCAGTAAACTGGTAAACTCTGTTCTCGTAACTATTAAGCGCGAGAAAACCAGATTCGGCACGAATACCGATGCTTTCGAGGGCGTACCACATAAAATCTGGAGTGAGGGCGTCAAAATTAAACGTGCCTTGAGACATATAAATAAAAAGGCTCATTGCTGAACCTTTTTCCATTAAAAGGATAAATTAGAGCTTTTTAATAAAGCGGCTTTCAACTTGTGTTGTAAATTCATGGTTGCTGTCAGTGAGTATAAACTGAATGGTGGTAATTGCAGAGTCAAGAGTGTTGGGTTTAATACCAAGACTAATTGGTAAATTCAACACTTCTCCTGGCTGTACATCGACATTGTGTTTTCCGTACCAATGCACGTTGTCTAATCCAGAGACATCTAACTGGTAAGTTTGTGACTGCTGAGTTTTGTTGATAATCTTCAAGGTATAGGTATTTTCGACTTCTCCAACGCTGTTGATTCTAAATAGTTGGTTACGATCACGTAGTACGCTTAGCCCAGCAGGATCAACACTGACAAGTTGAGTGATGAATAAGCCAATCATGACCAATAGGACAGCGCCATAGCCGAGTAACTTTGGTCTTATTACGTGAGTTTTTTGGCCGCTTAGGCGGTGTTCGGTCGTGTAACTGATGAGACCCTTTTGATAGCCCATACGTTCCATTGTATGATCACAGGCATCAATACAAGCGCCGCAGTTGATGCATTCGTATTGTAGACCATCTCGGATATCAATACCGGTGGGGCAGACTTGCACACATAAATTACAGTCGATGCAATCACCAAGGTTGAGTGATGAAGGCTCAATTTTACGTGGACGCGCTCCTCGTTGCTCTCCTCGTTTTGCATCGTAGCCGACAACGAAGGTGTCATCATCAAACATCGCTGACTGAAAGCGAGCGTAAGGGCACATGTGGACACACATGATGGAACGCATCCAGCCAGCATTTCCATAGGTACAAAAGGTAAAAAATATCACCCAAAAGGTTGGCCAAGCTGCGCTATTAAAAGTAAAGAACTGGGTAACAAGGGGCTTAATGGGAATAAAGTAACCGACAAAAGTTAAGCCTGTGGCAAATGCGATGCTCAACCAAGCTAAATGTTTTAGGGTTTTGCGTAAGAGTAAGCTTGATGTTAAAGGGCTTGCATCTTGCTTACGGCGTTTATTGGCGTGACCCTCTAATTTTTCTTCAAACCAAATGTACATAAACGTCCAGACCGTTTGTGGGCATAAGTAACCACACCAAACTCGGCCTAAAAAGGTGGTAATAAAAAACAGTCCGAATGCACCAATAACAAAGAGCAGGGCTAATAATGTGAGATCTTGTGGATAGAGAGTGAGAGCGAAAAAGTGAAATTGCTGGTGGCTTAAATCGAGTAAAATCGCTTGTCGATCACCGTAGGATAACCAAGGTAGCAGCATAAAGAGAAGCAGCAATAACCAGCCGAAATAGCGCCGTAGGGTTTGGTAAACTCCCTTACTCTCGCGAACATAGATGCGATTGCTTGGGTTAAATCGATCTTGCTCAGTGGTACTTTTGGGATCACATTTATTAACAGTGACATCCTTAATATCAATTTTATCCTGCTTCATGGTGCTTCCTTGATGGTGTCGTTTGACCGTGCTTCTGATGGCATGCTTTGGTTTTTTTGAGGACGAAGTCTTTATTATTGAATAGTGCCTTTGGTGCGCATCTATTAACCATCGATTATATCGACAATTTCCCCGACGTTTGTTGGAGGAACTCAAGATTTGGAGAAAACTGGCGGGACTTTTCTGCGAGAGAACCAGTCAGTCTATTAATAAAACTCTGTTCTTTTCACAAAGGTTATAGACTGAGCTGGTGGGTTTGGTAGAGGTAGAATAGGCTTACTGCTGAGCGCCTTGTTCCACTCAATACATTAAAGAATACCGCGTGCGCGTAATAGTGCGGTTTTAAAATCCTCTTCATGATCCTTTTTTAATCCTGGAATAATTGCTGATTTATCGCTGTTGCGCATTTTTAGATGGTAGATCAGAACATCATCGGTCAAGTCTTCTAACTTACCTTGATAACCAGCTTCATCAGCCAGCTTAACGATGAATTGGATGAGGGACATATCCTGATCTTTATTCCACTCTGGTCCGAGTAATTCAAGTAACTCTTCAATACGATGACACTTCATCTCTTTCTCCACAAATTCTATAGGTGTTTTGTGTAAGGTATCAAATTGCAGCGCAATGCCAAAATAGAAAGTGTAGGAGAGTAAAATGAAAACAGAGGATGAGAGGTAAAAGAAAAGCGCGGGTTGAACCGCGCTTTCAAACTAAGCCGCTTGAGTCACTTTATGTGAGAGACTCGGCACAAGAGTGTTTTTCTCAACTAAAGTGATCGTTGGTGCAACTTGTTTTACTTTTGCTGCTACGGTGAAGCCACTGCGGCGGCGAGTTGCACTCCGGTTTGTATGTGCGAACCTGACGGATGTTGGGCGCATCTTATTACCTAACAGTCAGGCATATCCATTGCCAATCTGATGGCCTGGTTCATTATGAGCTGTGCTTCAAGAGTTTGAAGATTGGCCCTTTCTGGCTTACGCCAATCCAAATAATGAATCAGGAATTATGATATGTATACATATCATATATAGGTTATCACTCTTCTAATTATTGGTCGATAGTTGAGCGATTGATTTGTAATGATATTGTGTTTTTGGCAGTAAATTAGAGTATGAAATTTGTTTTGATCCAACTATCAGCAGTAGTAGTATGAGATTTCGACAAAGGAGGCGTCTATGTCATTTTTGAAAAAAACACTGGCAAGTTTTGGTATTGGCAGTGCCAAGATCGATTCTATATTGCACCAAGATGTGTTGTATCCAGGACAGAATATCGATGTGTCGATTCATGTCTATGGCGGAGCAACACAACAGCCGATTGATAGCATCGAGCTCAAGTTGTGTTGCCGTTATATAGCGGAAGCGCCAGATGATCATGGTGCCCGCCATACCCAACGTTCGCGCCGCACTGCTCAGACTCATGTTTTGGCACAATGGACATTGCCTTATGGTTTTACCATTCACTCTGGTGAAGACCGTGTGTTTGATATTACTTTAGAGGTGCCTTGGAATACACCCATCACCATTGGTGATGCTAAAGTTTGGTTAGAGACTGGACTGGATATTTCAATGGCGCTCGACCCCACAGATAAAGATATCCTGACCGTTCGCCCTGATCCTGTGATGGATGCGATATTGTCTGCGCTGGAATCTCAAGGACTTAGGATTCGTCAGGTGGAATGCGAAGAGGTAAAAGGTTTTGCGTTACCATTTGTTCAAGAATTTGAAATGGTGCCAGTCGACGGGCCATATCATGGGATGTGGCGAGAATTAGAGTTTGTTGCACATCGTGATGAAACGGCGCTTGGTTTGTGGTTCGAGGTGGATAGAGCACGCAATGGTCATCGAGGAATGCTAGCCAGTTTGCTCGGTGGTGGTAAGCTCAAATGCCAATTGAATATTCCTATCGGTACTAAGCCCGAAGAAGCTGGATGCTTAGTGTTGGATTACTTAGCACAAACGATGGTGTATCAAGAAGCGTAGTTTGGGCTTACACGTGTAAGCTAAGTGTGCCATACTAGGAAAATATCTAAACTATTAGTACAGGCGCCCCATGTCTAAAAAACAGCAAGAGCAATACAGTTGGGGTGAAGAGTTGGCGAACACTCTCACCCATGGCTTTGGTATCATTTTTGGTATTGTCGGCTTAGTCTTATTGCTTAATAAAGCAATCGCTCATCAAGCAGATACACTGACCATCACCAGTATGGCCATCTATGGCTCCAGCATGATCGTGCTGTTTTTAGCGTCGACGTTGTACCACGGTATCGCTTTTCCTAAAGCGAAGCGTTGGTTAAAAACCTTTGATCATTGTGCCATTTATTTGTTGATAGCCGGCAGTTATACGCCGTTTCTTTTGGTCAGTCTGCGCACCCCTTTAGCCATTGGGCTTATGACCACGATCTGGATTATTGCCTTGATTGGCATCATTATGAAAGTCGCGTTCGTTTATCGATTTGAAAAGCTCTCTCTTGCGACCTATCTGATTATGGGGTGGTTATCTTTGGTAGTGATTTACCAACTTGTCCTGCATATGGATAGCCAAGGTGTGATATTGCTTGCTTTAGGTGGTCTAGTCTATTCCATAGGGGTGATTTTCTATGTCGCCGAGCGAATACCTTTTAATCATGCAATTTGGCATGGCTTTGTACTAGCTGGTTGTATGTGCCATTTCTTTGCTATCTACTACTTTGTCGAGCCTGTCCAGAGCGTAGTTTAAGCTCGGAATAAGTTCGACTGGCGTAAATCGATACCCAAGCACCTTGAAAGCACTTGGGTATGTTGTTGATTTTATCGAGTGGTGATATTAACGATTTGAGCAGACAGCTGATATTGCTGCGCTTCAGGGACATTAAGCACGATCGTTTTCCCTTGTTGGGCCTGTTTTGGTCGTAAGTAGGTCTCCGGAAGGCGCTTTATCGATTGCCAAATATCGACTTGCTGTTGCTGTAATTGATGGCCTGACATATCCATAATGACCACCTCAATGGTGGCTAAAATCACCGCTTGATGGCCTTGGTTCGTTAACGACGTGGGGAGGTGTAATTGCCCTTCAGCGTAACTTGCTTTGCCTATCAGTAGCTCTAGCCCTGAATCGGATAATTGCATGATTGGTTTATCGCTGTTCAGTGTCACTACGCCGCTGGTCATGTTGGCAGTAGCAGGCTTAGTGATGACAGGGATGTGCTCAATATCGACTTGACCTGTAGAAGAATCGGTTGCTGGTTGTGGTTTAGATGTATCGACATATTGCCAAGTAAAATCATTATGGAGTGTTATCTGACGCCCATCTTGAAGTGTCACAATTTCGCTGGCATTCGCGAGTGGTGTGATACTGAGTGCGGCAAGAGTCAGCCATGGTTTCATTTTGTTCCCCTTGAAGTGAGTTAGCGGCGCCAAAACGCAGGAAAAAATAGGACAAGGATGGTCAAAATCTCCAAACGCCCCAGTAACATACCAAAGCTCAGTAACCATTTTGCTGCATCAGGTAGTGGGGCGAAATTTCCGGTTGGACCGATTACACTGCCCATGCCTGGCCCAACATTGGCAACCGCGGTAATGGCGCCTGAAATACTGGTAAAGGGATCTAAGCCGAGCGAACTTAAACATCCAGCAATAAAAATGATGGTAATGAAAAACATCAACCCAAATGCAACCACAGAGCGCACGATATCATCGTTAACAGGGCGATGATTGTAGCGTTGTACAAAGACCCCAGACGGGTGGATGAGCTTCATTATTTGCTTGTTGAGCAGGGTTTTAGCAATCTGGAAACGGAAAACTTTGATTCCACCAGATGTTGAACCAGAACAAGCGCCTGTCATCATTAAGAATGCGAACAGTGTCGTCGGTAATGCTCCCCAAGCGGTAAAATCTTCTAAGCCAAATCCAGTTGTTGTGACAACAGAGACGATGTTGAACATCGAGACTCGCAATGCATCCATTACGTCATAACCATCGCGTAAAACTAACCAAGCCGAAATAATCACGCTAAGAAATAAGAATAGATAGGTGAAGCCTCTCACTTGGGCATCAGTAAACAGTATTTTGATGCTGCGTTTACGAAGTGCAGCGATAAATAGTAGAAAAGGTAAACCGCCAAGAAACATAAATAGAGTGGCTACCCAATGAGCTCCATGAGAAAAGTGGTTCATGGAAGCATCTGAAGTCGAGTAACCTCCGGTAGATAGCGTGGTAAAGGCGTGGTTGATGGCTTCAAACATCGTCATGCCAGTTAATAGGAACCCTCCGATACAAAAACCAGTCAACATCAGGTAGACCAAGACAATATTTTTAGCTACTGTTTTAGCTCTTGGGCTGCTTTTGTCGGACCAATCAGATGATTCAGTTTGGAACAATCGCATCCCACCTACGTTGAGCATTGGCAAAATAGCCACTGCCATAACAATGAAACCAATGCCACCTAGCCACTGTAGAATAGACCGCCATAATAAGATACTAGGTGCCATATTATCTAGACCACTGAGCACGGTTGAACCAGTTGTGGTAATACCAGACATAGTTTCAAAATAGGCGTCGGTAAAGCTGATGTGATTAATAAATACAAATGGAAGAGCGGCAAAAACACTGGCGATTGTCCAAACGAAACTGGTCAACAAAAACATATCTCGAACACCAAGTTTAAATTTTGCTGATCGACCAATGGTTAAACAAATAAAAGCCGCAATATGAGTAATGACTATGGCTTGGGCGAACTCTAAAAAACCGTCTGTACCTGAGAAAAATGCCACCAAGGTTGGCACGTACATAAAAAGAGCAAGCTTAGATAAAACTAGCCCAATAACAAACAGTACGGGACGTAAATTAACCATCACAAAATCCTAAAGGAAAAATGGGCTTGGTTGGAATAGGGCTTCAACATCTGGCACGTACTTTTTGTCAACCAAGAACATCACCACATGGTCGTCCTGTTCTATAATGGTTCGGTCATGGGCAATCAATACTTCTTCACCTCGCACAATAGCACCAATTGTGGTGCCAGGTGGTAGTTTAATATCTGAGATGGCACGTCCAACGACTTTCGACGTTGATTCGTCGCCGTGGGCGATGGCTTCGATGGCTTCAGCAGCGCCTCGGCGTAGGGAACAAACATTGACGATATCAGCACGACGCACATGGGTTAATAGGGCAGAAATGGTCGCTTGTTGCGGAGAGATTGCCACATCAATAACGCCTCCCTGCACTAAATCGACATAGGCACTACGCTGAATGAGTACCATAACCTTTTTGGCTCCCATTCGTTTGGCGAGCATGGCTGACATAATATTGGTTTCGTCTTCGTTGGTCAGTGCGATGAAGACATCTACTTGATCAATGTTCTCTTCACTGAGTAGTTCTTGATCCGCAGCGTCACCACAAAAAACAATCGTGTTACTGAGATCTTCTGAAAGTTTTTCTGCACGCTGATAGTTTCGTTCAATTAATTTAACGCTATATGTTTGTTCTAACCGCTTTGCTAAGCTGGCACCGATATTACCGCCCCCGACGATCATAATTCTTCGATAAGGCTTTTCTAATCGCTGTAACTCACTCATAACGGAGCGGATGTGGTTACTGGCTGCAACAAAGAACACTTCATCATCAGCTTCGATGATGGTAGTACCTTGTGGACGAATAGGGCGACCCTGACGAAAAATTGCTGCCACACGAGTATCAATATGAGGCATATGTTCACGTAAAGTCGATAGTGCGTTACCGACCAATGGCCCGCCATAGTAGGCTTTAACCGCCACAAGACTAACCTTTTGTTCTGCAAAACTGACTACTTGCAGCGCACCTGGATATTGGATTAGGCGTTCAATATAACTAGTGACGAGCTCTTCGGGAGCAATCAGGTGGTCAACAGGGATGGCACCTGATTTGAACAGTGCTTCTTTTTCAGCGAGATATTCAGGTGATCGAATACGAGCTACGCGGTTGGGGGTATTGAAAAGCGTGAAGGCCACCTGACAAGCAGCCATGTTGGTTTCATCAGTATTGGTGACTGCAACCAGCATATCGGCATCTTGAGCACCTGCTTCATGGAGAACGTCGGGGTGGCTGGCATGGCCATTAACAACGCGCAGGTCATATTTATCCTGTAACTCACGCAGTCGGTCGCTGCATTTGTCGACAATGGTGATGTCGTTATTTTCACCGACTAAGTTTTCTGCCAATGTGCCACCAACTTGACCAGCCCCAAGAATAATGATTTTCATACGCTTTACTCGTTCATTCATTGGGCGACAGCATGGCTGCTTATCACCCTATATCGCTTATTTACTCTGCGTGTTTTTTGGTTAGAACGGCATAGTAAAAACCGTCCATATCGTCTTCACCAGGCAGAATCTGTCGCCCCGGTTGTTGTGGATCTGAGTCCACCAGTTGTGCATCTGTGGTGCGGTCCAAAAAGGCTTTAACTTGCTCGACATTTTCTTGAGGTGTGATTGAGCATGTCGCATACACCATGGTACCACCAGGCTTAAGTTGTGCCCACATCGCATCAAAAATTTCACTTTGTAGCTCGGCTAAGGCGGTAATATCCTCAGCACGACGTAGCCACTTAATGTCAGGGTGACGACGAATGACGCCTGTCGCAGAACATGGCGCATCTAGCAAAATACGATCGAACTGTGCACCTTGCCACCAATCTTGAGGATGGCGCGCATCCCCGTAGATAACTTTCGCCTGAAGGTTAAGACGCTGAAGGTTATCATGTACCCGTTGCAAGCGAGTTTCATCACAGTCGATAGCCACGACTTTGGAGCCTGACGTTCGTTCTAAAATATGAGCCGTTTTCCCCCCAGGTGCCGCGCAGCAGTCTAAGATCAGCTCACCGTCTTTTGGTGTGAGGTAATTAATCGATAGTTGGGCAGCCGCATCTTGAACAGATACCCATCCTTGGTTAAAACCGGGCAGCTTCATTACATCACAGGGTGAGGCTAATTTTAGAGCGTCCATCGCTTGTGGGTGTACTGTGCTATCAATGTTTTCATTTTTGAGCAGCGCTTGGTAGGCGTCACGGCTGTGATGTTGATGATTGACGCGCAGCCACATCGGTGCTTTTTGATTGTTAGCATCAACAATCTTTTCCCATTGCTCAGGATAAGCTTGTTGAAGTAGTTTGAGCAGCCAGCTAGGGTGACCATATTTGCCTGCATTGTGGCTGACGGCCATTTGGTCGAGTTCTGCTTGATTACGTTGGTAATTACGCAAAACTGCGTTGATCAAGCCGCGTAAACGAGGGCCTTTGAGATCTTTGGTACCTTCTACTGTTTCACCGACTGCTGCATGGGCAGGAATACGCATAAAGCTGAGTTGGTAAATACCAATCAAAATTAAATGATGAAAAACTCGCTGCTTGCCTTTTAAGGGCTTATCCATCAGTTGGTTCGCAATGGTTTCCAGACGAGGAAGAAAGCGCAGCGCGCCATAGCACATTTCTTGCAGCAGGGCGTGGTCTCGGGAACGTATTTTTTGTTGCGCCGCAGGTAGAGCGCTTGACAGAGAGTGGCCTTTATCAACCACAAGATACAGGACGTTAGCAGCCTCAGCGCGAACATTCATGATAGGTACCTTAAAGTAAAGGAGGGCATCTCTGCCCTCTAAAAGTTCGAATAACTTGGGTTATACTCTTAATAATAGTTAAGTCAACTGAGTTCCAATTTCAAACCAAGCTGAGCGAGAATTAAGAATATCTTGTACTGGCATGGCTTTTTTACCGGGAACTTGCAGCTGTTCTAGTACTAAAGTGCCATTGCCTGTTGCGACATAAATACCGGTTTTATCTGCTTGCAGTATGGTTCCAGCGGGTTGGTCACTGCTTTGGTCAACAACACGGCTCTGCCAAACTTTGATGCTGTTATCTGCTGCCATAAAGTGGCTCATTGGCCACGGGTTGAAAGCACGCACGCAGCGTTCTATGTGTTCAGCGTCGTCACTCCAGTTGATACGAGCTTCCTCTTTGCTTAGCTTTTGAGCGTAGTTAGCGAGTGCATCATCTTGTTTAACGGGTTTTGCTTTACCTGCAGCGATATCTGCTAAACACTCGATCAAGGCGTTAGGGCCAAGCTGAGCTAACTTCTCGTACATTATTGCGCTGGTGTCGGTTGCTTCGATCGGCAAAGTGGCGATACTTAGCATGTCGCCAGTATCTAAACCAATGTCCATCTGCATGATGGTAACCCCAGTTTCCTCATCACCGGCCCAAATAGAGCGCTGAATAGGTGCAGCGCCGCGCCAGCGAGGTAAGATGGAACCATGGACGTTAATACAACCTAACTTTGGCGTGTCAAGGACGATCTGAGGTAAAAGTAATCCGTATGCCACCACCACCATGATGTCTGCATTGAGATCAGCAAGCTCTTGCTTTGCTTCATCAGACTTAAAGTTTTGCGGTTGGTACACGGGAATGTCGTGTTCAAGGGCGATGGTTTTTACTGGGCTGGCCGTAAGTTTTTTACCACGACCTGCAGGGCGATCGGGTTGGGTGTAAACCGCGATGACTTCATGCTCCGAAGACAACAACGCCGCCAAATGACGGGCGGCGAAATCCGGAGTACCTGCAAAGACAATTCGTAATGATTGGCTCAAGGTAGACTTCCTTTTTATGTAGAGTTCGACGAGATTAGGCGTTTTGCTGTTTCTCGTTGAAACGTTTTATTTTTGCTAGCTTATCTTGAATTCGCTTACGCTTTAATGGCGATAGGTAATCGACAAACAGTTTACCCACTAGGTGATCAAGTTCATGCTGAACACAGATAGCGAGCAGATCGTCAGCGTCGAAAGTGTATTCTTTGCCATCACGATCTAAGGCTTTTACTGTTACTTCAGCGGCACGAGGCACAAGTGCGCGTGCACCTGGTACTGACAGACAGCCTTCTTCAATGCCATCTTCCCCGCGCTTCTCTATGATTTCAGGGTTAATCAGCACCATTGGTTCATCACGTGTGTCTGAAATATCAATCACAACGATACGTTTATGGATATCAACTTGGGTCGCTGCCAAGCCAATACCTTCTTCGTCGTACATGGTTTCAATCATGTCATCGACAATCTTTTGAATTTCAGGAGTCACCGCATCGACGGGTTTTGCTACCGTACGCAGGCGATCATCTGGGAATGTTAATACTTGTAATACAGACATATTCACTCGAAAAATTGAACTGTGCCGTAACAGCACAAACCTTGTTGGGTCAATTCTAGACATTTTATGACCTAAATGACAGCATCCTGAGACCAATTTCCATTTTGGTTATTAGTGGACAGACCAAGGAATAAGGTCATGAATCTGATTTTTTGTCGTATGAGGTGCCTTTTTTTAGTGTTATGGGGTGGGGTTTATTCCATCGCACATGCACAAGTCAACATACTAACAGTAAAAGAAAGTGCCCCGCAAATCTACACCGTGGTAAAGGGTGACACGTTATGGAGTATCGCCCAATTTTATTTAGATAGCCCTTGGCTATGGCCTGAGTTGTGGCGTTTGAATCCCGCTGTGGATAATCCTCACAGGATCTACCCTGGTGATACTCTTTTATTACAGTGGGTAGATGGCCAACCCACATTGATCATCAAGCCAACCAAAAAACTCACGCCAAAAATGCGATTGCAAAATAAGGAAGCATTATCGAGTGTTCGGGGGAGTGCGATACAATCTTATTGGTCCTCAAATCGTTTGTTAGATAATAAGCGATTACTTCAAGTGGCAAAAATCCTCGGTAACCGTCACGGACACCAATACTCAACTCGCCAAAATACTTTGTATATCAGCGGCCAACATACGCAAATAAAATGGGGAGTATACCGTCCGGTTGCCGTCTATGGCCGGGATAAAACAAAGGAGAAGGTCACGGCGTTGCGTTTGATTGCTAAAGCAGAGTTAATCGAAAGCGGTCATGAATTTTCCGGGTTAATGCTGACGTCACAGCGGCAAGAAGTGACCTTAGATGATGTTGCTTTGCCTCTTGTTGAGCCAGAGCTCACACCCTCCATGTTTACATTCCCTTTTTCTCCAGCTCCAAAGGGACTGTCTGCGCAAGTGTTAGGTAATATGACAGGAACCGCTCTGAGCGCCGCAGATAGCATTGTCGTGCTCAATAAGGGGACTTTGGATGAATTGCACCAAGGCAATGTATTAGAGCTAAGAGAGGCAGCTATACGAGGTTTTAGTCTAGGAACAAGCTTTGATAAACCGTTAGCACAATTGACTAAGAAGGTTGTTTTGCCACCGATATCGGTAGGGGAGTTGGTTGTGATCCGCTCTTACCGCCATTTTAGTCTTGCCATCATTGTACGCAGTATCAAACCAATCACAGCTGGGGTCTTTGTAGTATCCCCTCTGAACAAGAGGCTGAGCTTACATGAGTCTTGAAAATGAGCGCGAACTTTCTGCCTGGTTAAAGCTCAGCAGCTTACCGGGTATTGGTGGCATTACGTTAAGTAAGTTATTGCGTAAAGATACACCTACGAATATTGTTCAATACTCACAGGAGCAGTTACGTCATTTAGGCCTATCTTCAAAACAATTACAAGCTTGGTCCACTGTAGATAAAGAAGTCGAGGCTTGCTTAGATTGGTGCTCTTCGTTCGAATTGCATAATATTATCACTTTAGCTGACCCGTGTTATCCGCCTCTTTTAAAGCAGACGGTTGCACCTCCGCCTTTATTGTTCGTTAAAGGAGAGGTCGCCAGTTTGTCTTTACCGCAAATTGCGATGGTTGGTAGTCGAAACGCCAGTGTGGATGGTGTTCAACATGCTCGTTATTTTGCCGCTGATTTTGCGCAGCAAGCTTTGGTTGTCACTAGTGGTCTCGCATTAGGTATCGATGGACATGCACATGATGGTGCATTGCAAGCGGGTGGAAAAACAATTGCAGTACTAGGGTCGGGCTTGGAGCATATTTACCCTGCCCGTCACCGAGACCTTGCAGAGCGAATTACCGCAAGCGGTGCCCTAGTGTCAGAATTTCGGCCTAGTGCTAAACCCCGAGCAGAGCACTTTCCTCGCCGTAATCGCATTATCAGCGGCTTGTCTCTGGGAGTGTTGATTGTGGAAGCTGCGGAAAAGAGTGGCTCTTTGATTACCGCGCGCTATGCCCTAGAACAAAGTCGTGAAGTGTTTGCTTTGCCTGCCTCGATTAATGCCCCGAATGCCTGTGGAGGCAATCAATTGATTCGTAATGGCGCTTGTCTCGTACAAAATACTCAACAGGTGTTGAGTGAAATTCAGTCTCTACTTAACTGGTCTGTTAACCAGAGTCAGGATTTATTTTCTGCATCAATTGTACAAGAAGAATTGCCATTTCCTGAACTGTTAGCTAACGTAGGAAATGAGGCTACACCAGTTGATATTCTTTCAAGCAGGACCAATATACCTGTGCAAGAGGTCATGATGCAGCTCTTGGAGCTAGAGCTTTCAGGGCATGTCGTTGCAGTTTCAGGTGGCTATATTCGAAAGAGGAGGGGCTAGCTATGATGATGGATATACTTATGTATCTGTTCGAAACCTACATCCATAGCGATGCAGAGTTACAGGTTGAACAAGACGAATTAGAAGATGAACTACTTCGTGCAGGCTTTCACCAAAAAGACATCTATAAAGCCCTAGTTTGGTTAGAAGAGCTTGCAGCATTACAACAAAGTGATAAACATTCCGCAATTTCAGTGTGTATGGCAGCAGCATCCACACGTGTTTATACTTCGACGGAAATGATGCGTTTAAATCTTGAGTGTCGTGGCTTTCTACTGTTTTTAGAGCAAATAAATGTTCTAACGACTGAGACGCGAGAAATGGTGGTGGATCGTGTAATGGGGTTAGAAACCAACGAGTTTGAGCTCGAAGACCTTAAATGGATCATTTTAATGGTGCTGTTTAATGTGCCGGGTAATGAAAATGCATATACGTTGATGGAAGAGCTACTTTACACCAAAGAGCAGGGTATTTTGCATTAATATGTACTCAGCATTTTAAAGTCCTTCGACTATATCAGAATCAGTGGTAGTGATGAGTAGTAAAATCGATCCAACGCTTTTTTCAGTGCGTGAGCCAGCTCTTGACACAAATGTTTGCCCTCAATGTGGTGGCGTGCTAGCGCTCAAACATGGCAAGCGAGGTCCGTTTTTGGGCTGCAGCCAATACCCAAGTTGTGATTACATTAAGCCATTACATGGTAATGATGGCCACATAGTAAAAGAACTTGGTGTGCCTTGTTCTGACTGTGGTAGTGAATTGGTACTTCGGCAAGGTCGCTATGGCATGTTTGTCGGTTGTAGCAACTATCCTGTTTGTCATCATATTGAATCAATTAATCAAGTTGAACCTGAACAACAGCCTAAAGAGCAACACGGTTGTCCAGAATGTACTAAAGGATATTTGGTGGAACGCAAGACACGGTTTGGTAAAACTTTTTATGCTTGTGACAACTATCCAAAGTGCAAATTTGCTGTGAATTTACCACCGATAGCAGGGCAGTGTGAAGCATGTGGTTTTACATTATTGGTCGAGAAGAAGTCAGCGAGCGGAGTAAAACAACAATGTGCTAACCGTAAGTGCCACCATATTCAGACCCAGTAAGGCGCAATTGTAAAAGGTCGCAGATGGCGACCTTTTTAGTATGCAGCAAATGGGTGCTGGGCTATATTTTCCACTGCTGAGCAAACTGATGGACAGCGGGAAAAGTGCGTTCGTCAAGCAGGTCAGCTAAGGTGCATAATTTGCGATTCAGTTCACCTGTGTAATCACCACAAACATTGATGTGCCCCATCTTGCGGCCTGCACGCTTTTCTTTTCCGTACCAATGAATATGGCAGCCATTCATTGCAAGCAGTTCAATTGGCAAGGTATCCTCGCCCAGAATATTGATCATTGAAGTCTCTCTGATCAATTTTGTACTCCCAAGTGGTAGGCCACATACTGCGCGGACATGGTTTTCAAACTGGCATGTCTCAGCACCTTGTTGGGTCCAATGGCCTGAGTTATGCACACGCGGTGCAATTTCATTAACCAATAGCGTGCTATTGACCTCAAAGAACTCTATAGCAAGGACGCCAACATAGTTTAAATGGTTGGCGATGGCAGTAAACATTTGCTTGGCTTGCTGTTGTAGCTCAGGGGCATCAATGGCGGTTGAAAGACTTAAAACCCCGTTGGTGTGAACATTTTCCGCTAAGGGATAAACCTCAACATTGCCACTTTTATCTCGAGCGCCCACTAGCGAGACTTCACGCTCAAACGGTACAAACTCTTCAGCAACGATCGCTTGAGCAGGCGTCATTGCGATACATACTGCCATCTCTTGCCAAACGGTATCGATTTGCGTCGTGTCTTTTAAGCGCCACTGTCCTTTGCCATCATAACCGCCTAAAGCGCTTTTTAGCACCATGGGTAGACCAATTTGTTCAATGGCACACTCAAAGTCTTCACGAGTTTCAATCACGTAGTATTTCGCGTTTCGCACGCCGGCATCATCAAGTAAGGTTTTTTCAAGACGCCGATTACCACCTGCTTTAATGGCTTGAGCACTTGGTAGAAATTTGCCACTTGTTTGACACACTTCGAGTACATCATGGGGAATATGTTCGAATTCGGCAGTGATGACATCGACTTGTTCAATCGCATTCTCTAAGCCATGGCCGAGTACATGTTGAGTTAATGGATGAACAATATTGCCACTCACCACATCATAAGCTGAAATCTGGATATTCAATGGCGCTGCTGCAAGAGACATCATACGTGCTAACTGTCCAGCACCAAGAACCAGTACATGCATAATGATCAATCCTCAGCTGGGTTAGGGTTAGCGAGCACGGCTTCTGTTTGTTCGCTGCGGAAGGCTTCAACTTTCTGCATGATCGACTCATCATGAGTACCAAGAATCTGTGCGGCAAGAATTCCAGCATTTGCTGCACCAGCTTCGCCAATCGCGAGCGTGCCGACTGCAATTCCCTTTGGCATTTGGACAATTGAGAGCAAAGAATCCATGCCTTTTAGCGCGCGGGATTGAACAGGAACGCCTAAGACAGGAACGCTGGTAAAAGCCGCTGCCATACCGGGTAAATGAGCAGCGCCTCCTGCCCCGGCAATGATAACCTTAATGCCACGTTCTTTGGCGCTGGTCGCATAGTCTGCAAGCAATTGGGGAGTGCGATGTGCAGAGACCACTTTTGTCTCGTAAGGGATGCCAAATTGCTCTAGCATTTCTGCGGCTAATCTCATTGTTGGCCAATCGGACTTAGATCCCATGATGATACCGACTTTCATCTTAAACTCCTTCAAGCTGCAAATTAGGTGAGCTGATAATTTTGCGCGTATTATACGAGGATTTTTTTCTTAGGCAAACGTTTGCGTGAGGTTTTATGTAAGATATAAAGGTTTTGTAAAAAATTGCTTTAGTCTCTGAGAATGAATTTTTGTACACTTACCCTTCCACCCGATTAATAAAACTCAGGATGTGATCAGTGAATAACTTTGAATTAGCACTTGAAGCACTCAAAAATGGTGATGTATTAGCTTACCCAACGGAAGGTGTATTTGGTGTGGGTTGTGACCCTGATAATCCTGAAGCGATTCAAAAGCTATTAACTCTTAAACAGCGCCCCGTTGAAAAAGGCTTAATTCTGATTGCTGCAAGTTATGCTCAGCTTCAACCTTATATTGATGAGTCTCAATTAACCCAGCAGCAACTTGAACGTGTGCATGCGACTTGGCCAGGCCCTTATACTTGGGTGATGCCTGCCAGCAGCAAGGTATCCAGTTGGGTCTCAGGACAATTTGATTCCATTGCGGTGCGAGTCACCGATCACCTTTTGGTTCAGGACCTGTGTCAAGCCTTCGGTAAGCCGATTACTTCGACCAGTGCAAACTTAACTGGCCAACCTCCTTGTATGACAACGGCGGAGGTAGAAGTGCAATTAGGTCAGCAGTTAGTCGCTATCTTGGATGGAAAAACCAGTGGCCGTGATAAACCCAGTGAGATTCGTGACGCAAAAACTGGGCAAGTCTTAAGACAAGGTTAGATTTGGCTTTAACTAGTGGGTAATTCAGTATGTCTTCAATTGATAAATACGCCGTAAAGCAGTTTTTGCTGTCTTTACAAGACTCAATCTGTCAGCAATTAGAACAAGCTGATAGCAAAGCCGTTTTTGTAGAAGACGCTTGGCAGCGTGATAAAGGCGAACGTCTCGATGGCGGAGGTCGAACGCGTGTGCTGCGTGATGGTCAGGTCTTTGAACAAGGTGGTGTTAACTTTTCACATGTCGAAGGTAAAGAGATGCCAGCTTCTGCGACGGCCCACCGCCCCGAGTTGGCCGGGCGCCGTTTTGAAGCAATGGGAGTCTCGTTAGTCATTCACCCTAAAAACCCATATATTCCAACTTCACACGCTAATGTGCGTTTCTTTATTGCTGAGAAAGAGGGGGAAGCGCCGATCTGGTGGTTTGGTGGCGGTTTTGACTTAACGCCATTTTACCCATTTGACGAAGATTGCCAGAGCTGGCATCAGACGGCAAAACAACTTTGCGCGCCTTTTGGTGACGAGGTATACGCAGAGCATAAGGCATGGTGCGATCAATATTTCTTCTTACCACATCGAGATGAAACTCGTGGAGTGGGCGGTTTATTCTTCGATGACCTCAATCAGTGGGGATTCGAAAAAAGCTTCGACTATATAAAAGCAGTCGGTGAAGGTTTCTGCCAAGCGTATCTTCCAATTGTCTCTCGTCGTAAGAATATGGCTTACGGTGAACGTGAACGTGAATTTCAGCTATATCGTCGTGGGCGCTATGTAGAATTTAATCTCGTCTATGATCGTGGCACTCTATTTGGTCTACAAAGTGGCGGCCGAACCGAGTCGATACTTATGTCTATGCCACCATTAGCACGTTGGGAGTACCGCTATGAACCACAGGCGGACTCTCCTGAGGCCAAGCTGAGCGATTACCTTAAGCCTCGAGATTGGTAACATCTCAAACACATAAAACCTTGCTTTTGGGCGGCTTGAGCTTGCGAAGTTATAGTGATAGGGTCATCTTTAATCAGGTGACCCTCACTTTATATTCGCAGTTATCTAAATAAGGTAAACAAATGACTCAGCCGATCGATCACTATGCCGTGTTTGGTAATCCCATCGGACACAGTAAATCTCCCTTTATCCATACCTTGTTCGCGCGTCAAACTAACCAAGCGTTGAGTTATTCTGCACAGTGCGCTGCAATAGATAGTTTTTCCAAAGCAATGACTGACTTTTTTGCTCAAGGCGGCAAAGGGTGCAATGTCACCGTACCTTTCAAGCAAGAGGCGTATCAATTTGCGGACCGTCTTACTGAACGTGCGCGATTAGCTGGTGCGGTTAATACCCTCAAAAAGCTCGATGATGGAGAGATCATTGGCGACAATACCGATGGTGCGGGCTTAGTTCAGGATCTACTACAGCATAATGTTGAGCTAAAGGGAGCGCGTATTCTTATTATTGGTGCTGGTGGGGCAGCGCGAGGGGCACTTAAGCCATTACTCGACCAGCAACCAGAATTAATCACAGTGACCAATCGTACCTTATCTAAAGCTCAGCAATTAGAACAATCTTTTTCTTTATATGGGCCTGTTAGTGCAAAAAGCCTGGAAACAATTAATCAAGTCTATGATGTAGTGATCAACTCCACCTCTGCTTCATTACATGGTGAGCTTCCGGATATCTCTTCGGCTATTTTTTCAGCTAACACTGTTAGCTACGATATGATGTATGGCCAAGGAAATACGATTTTCAATCAATGGGCAAAGCAAAACGGTGTGATCAACACATTGGATGGTTTAGGGATGCTTGTTGAACAGGCCGCAGAAAGCTTTATGTTATGGCGCGGATTACGACCTGGTTCTAAACAGGTTTTGAATGAATTAAGAAAGAACTTAGAAGGTCAATAAGTGATGAATCAAGCAATTCTATTTACGGATATTCAGTCATGGCACACAGTCACGCAGTCAGTTAAATTTACAGCGCAACAATCAGGAGCATTAATTGATTGCTATATAACTAAGAAAAAGCTAGAAAAGCTCAGCGGTCTGTCAATGAAAACAGAACAAGCCATCATGGACGTGTTTGTTGAGTACCGCTTTGAGGTTGAAGAAATAGCAGAGCAACTAATAGAGGATGAAGCCTTCAATGAAGAAGGCTGTGTCGTTATTAAGTAATGCTGCTAATCGTTGATAACTTCAACTTCGTTTAAGTAGTCATCTTTGTTCTTTACGTAGTTATCCGCGGATTTTTGCAAGAAAGCGATTTCTTTGTCTGTAAGTGGCCGTGCTTGTTTGATAGGACGGCCCACATAAAGATACCCACTCTCTAAAGTTTTGCCCGGTGGTACTAAACTGCCTGCAGCGATCATGACATCAGATTGAATCGTTGCCCCATCTAAAATAATTGCCCCCATTCCCACAAGTACCCTGTCATGAATAACACAGCCATGTAACATTACTTTATGACCGATCGTAACGTCATTACCAATAGTGAGCGGGTAGCCTAGCGGATTTTCCATATTCTTATGTGAGACGTGTAAAACTGTACCGTCTTGAATGTTAGTCCGTTGACCGATATGAATATGATTAACATCACCGCGGGCAGCCACGAAAGGCCAAATACTTGAATCCTGGCCAATATGAATGTCTCCGACGAGTACGGAAGTGGTATCAATATAGACGCGCTTACCTAAATTTGGACGAATTCCCTTATAACTACGTATGTTGCTCATTCTTTTTCCTATGAGAAAGTCTATTTAGAAACAAATATTGTTTAGAAGAGTGCTGAAAATGAGCACTTTAGAGTGAAAAGTATCCAAATGGTAAAAAAAACAAAAAAAAGCATCAAAAAGGGCTTGCCAATGTGATCGCAACCCC
>NZ_BJXJ01000021.1 GCF_007990935.1 Vibrio sagamiensis NBRC 104589 | reverse complement strand
AATTTTTACAACAAGCCCAATGAAAGCGTTTTCTAAGCTGCGTGTACGGCAGTGAACTGGAGAAGAAATACCCTAACCTTATGAAACATAAATATATCAGACAAAATCATCCAAATATATTGAAAACGCTAGCTATACCACGTCACACCGAATCAACAACTCCTTCCCATAAGTTCTTTATTTGCAAATACTAAGACTCAACCCCACCCTTGGTGAACCCTGAACTTTCATCTAAATCTACAGTAAGATTCCCAGTTAACTTAGAACAGCAAGCCAAAATATAATTATTATTTTCATCAACAGGATTAAGTCCTCCTATATGATTCATTTTAACACTTCCTTTTTTCAATTTAATTTTGCACACGCCGCACGAGCCAATACAACATTCACTTCTAAGTGCTATATTATTATCTTTGATAACATCAAGTAATAACGCACCTTTACTGGCTCTTACTGATTTCTTAGCACACAAGAACTGGACCTCTACTTTTTCGTCCTGCGCATCTTTCGTTGTAGATTTGTCCTCTAACACAAGATTAGTGAAAAACTCTCTATGAATGCATGACTCATTCACACCTAGTCTAGATACAAATCTCTGTGCACTGTCCATAAAGCCACTTGGGCCACAAATAGAAACACTGCTTGTTGCAATATCAGGACACAAGCGTTTTATGCTCATTGGACTGATTTTATCATGATACATGTCACAGGTTGGAAACTCAGAGCTAAATAAATGTACCGTGACATTTTCTTGGTCTCGGCCAAATGCTTTTAACTGATCGTAAAATATCACGTCATTGCGGCTACGATTGTAGTAAAGTAAGGTAACAGATACAGTACTGTTCGCATTTAAGCTTTTTAACATTGAGTAAATAGGCGTTATACCACTACCAGCTGCTAAAAAAACGATAGATTTGGCACTGGTGAGTTTCTCTTCGTTAAACTCACCAAAAGCCTGAGACACTTCAAATTCTTGCCCCACTAGATTGGTCTCTACCAAATGTTTAGAAACCATTCCACCATTGACCTTTTTTACGGTAATATCAAACGTCCCATTTGCCCTTGGGATACTAGAGAAAGAATAACAACGCTTGTGTAACTTTCCTTCTAACTCCACTTGTAAAGAGCAGCACTGACCGGGAATAAATGACATTACATGAGAATCAACTGGACTAAAACGAATAGTCTTCGCGTTGCTTGTCTCTAGCTTTTCAGCGATTACTTTAACTTTCACTTTAAACTCCAAGTTTAGATATAGTCAAAAGCGTCTGAATACATATTCTCTGAACGTGCGCCTTTTTCGATAAAGGCTGTTCGCGTAGAAAGCATCAGGTCAAAACGCCCAGCAAGGTAAATGTCAAAGCCAGAAAAATCGTCAAAATCAGACAATACATTTTCAACTAAGCCTCCAGTACGGCCCTGCCATAAGTCATCAGACTCTTTAACTACAGGAATAAAGTGAAAACACTCGTTTTCTTTTGCCCATGCACAAAGGTTTTCATATTCGTAAAAATCTTTTGCACTTCGGACGCCCCAATATAAGTAAACGTCCTGCTGATAGGCTAACTCTTGTAAGTGCGCCTTAATTGATTTGATGTAGCCAAAGCCTGTACCTGCTGCAAATAATATGACAGGGCGATCGTTTGATTTAAAGTATGCGTTACCCAAACCTATTTTGGCTTTAACGTCTTTACTTACCATAAAATGAGCAACAGCATCTGGGATGTTTTTTGTTACTTTGCAGCCACCAACATGTATTTCAATGTTTTTGACGTTTGATAAGGATGTGATTGAAAAAGAAATTTCTTTGTCTTTAATTCCTAATTTCAAATACTGTCCTGGCTTGTAATTTACCTCTTCCTGAGGGGTCATCACTACCTTATATACTGAATCGTTTAACTTGGTTACTGTGTCCAATTGACAGTTCACGTAACTCATATTTTCACTCCGTTAATACGCGTTGATTTTAAAAATATTCGTTGGTAATCATCCGTTTTCAGTAACATGGCCAAAACAAAGCACATGACTAATAAACCTGAAGCAGCAATACAGGCGGTGTAGAAACTAAAGTCATTAAAGTAAGAGAGCAAAAATGCTGCAGCGGCAGAAAAACTGGCATTACAAATATAGCGAACCGAAGCAAGTCGCCCTTTTATCTCGTCTTTAGCACACCTTTGTTGAGCAGCTATCCAAGCAACCGTCGAGATAGTGATAAGTACGCCATACACAAAAGTAACAGGCAAAATAAACCAGCCAGAAGCTTTCATTGAGTAGCCAATAAAAATCATCGCGCATACAACAAGTAATAACAGGCTTACTTCAAAGCGATTTTTATCATTAAGTTTTAGTCTTGACGCAATAAGCCCGCCTACTATGGCACCAAAAGCAAATGCACCATCAATAAACGAAAGCCATCGAGCTAAATCGTCAAAGTTATGCTTTACAGCAGGTGCCAGCAATAAATTAAATAAAGCTAACGAAGCGTAATCAATACTTGGAAAAACAAATATGAAGAGTCGATTTTTATTCTCTTTAAGGTAGGCAGTCACTTCTTGCCACGAACCAGAAGCCGGCTTCGATGAGTGCTCAGCTTCTTTTGTAACTTGAATTGCCAACACGGTTAGAAAATAAAAAACCAAAGCTAATACATAACCTGAAAACACGGTGAACAGCACCCAAAAAGGCGAGGTAAACTCTAATAAAACACTCGCAAGCACCATGCCGATTACTTGTCCACACTGCAATGCCATAGATGTGTATGCGTTTATTTTTTCAAGCTTGGCGTCACTACCTAACATTGGAATAAGTGCAAAAATAGCAGCTCTTAAAAACGGTCGAATCATATTCAGTGCAAACGCAACGAACATAATTAATTGAGCATTTCCCTCAACACCAGCTAAAACGGGTACTGCAAGTATCATTACGTTAACTAACGCGGCTAAAAGCAGTATTTTTTTAGCACCGAATTTATCCACACAGGAGCCTGCATAACCTTGAGCCATTAGACCAATAAAAAATTCACTTGCATAAACAAAAGCAAATGACCACAAATTGTCAGTTGACTGGTATAACATCATGCCCAAAGCAAGCGTAAATAGCCCTCGTGCGACATTGATTGAAAACTCACTAAATACAATCCAAGACATAGTCAATCACCATGTAGATTTGTGAGATAATGAGTATGACAGCGTATTCAGTGCTTTCTTGCACAATGCTAAAGCTTGTTCTTGATTCTGTGCGACTCCCATTGCACACGCCGTTCGCTCACGGCTACTGGTCATTGGCGGTAACAGATCTCCAGATTTTTTCAAAACGCTAACATTTTCTATACCTTCAAGTGCTTTCGCTTCCTCTAAGCCATGGACTTCTGACAAATGCACGGTTTGCTCAAAACCAAGCCCGGAGAATAAGATAGCTGCGGTTTGTTTTATACTCTGCTGCGCTTTTACTTGTTCCAACACAGGCACGCCGCATGATTGCTTTGCTTCGCACTCGTAAATATCAACACCGGTGGCCAACTCAATCAAAGTAAAAATACCATCGCCACCAACCCTTGCATGCGTTTCTACTATTTTAGGTCCTTCATCAGTTAAAATGATCTCAGTGTGACTGGGGCCTTGCCTCACACCTAATGCATCTAGCATGTTGCACACGTATTGCTCTATTTTCGCTTTTGTCTGTTCAGCAAGTTCTGCGGGAAATACATGCCCTAACTCAATAAATGTCTCTTCATCCTTAATTTTCTCAGTGATTCCTAAAATAAGGTGCAAACCACCTTCTGAGAGCACCTCCACACTAAACTCTTTCCCCGTTAAAAACGCTTCAGCAATAACAGGAAAGGCTAACGATAAATCATTGAGCTTATTAATCGCAGCTTCTAGCTGGTCAAGATTATCAACCTTAGAGACACCAAGGCTTGCGTTGGCTTCGAGCGGCTTAACTATCATGCTCTTTTGTGAATGAGCAAAATTTGTTAGGTAAAAATCCTGTAGCTCTTGAGCACTGTAAACAAGCTTATGAGGAGTATCATCCATGCCTTTGCTGGCTAAACACTGACGGGTTAAAAACTTATTGTTAAGCGTTTTAACTAGGGTTTGATTGTGTGGGTAGGAAATACCCGTTTTATTAGCAACTAACGCTGCGATCTCTTGATAGGTGTCGTTGAAACACGCCATTCTTTCAAAACCAATACGTCCATGAAGCGCTGCTGCAATTTCAATGTATGTGTCAAAGGATGCGTCATCATCCAATAACATCAAATTTTCATAAGGAAATTTAATGTCTGGTTCATGGCCGTGCGATTTTTTCATCAATACGGTAATTTGATGACCCATTTTGACCAACGCCTTGTGTCCAGGGCGTACGTTTCCAATAACTAATACTTTCATGCTGTAACCTTGAAAAAGGGTAAAGGCCGCTATTCAGCACACAATACAACTGAATAGTCAGGCCAAGAAATTCGAAAACTAGTCATGCATTACACACAACTTTCACTTGCTCATTTGAATGATTTTAAATGTGTTAAACGGCAACAGAAATAGGCGATGTGTTGTTGAATAGCTCATTGATATAACTTATATTTTCTTTTGGATCCACATCACGAGTTTCAAACGCAATTAGGCCTTGCCAGTTATGCTCAACAACCGCATTAATTAGACCTTGGAAGTCTATAGTCCCCATGCCTAGTGGCCAGTGAGAGTCGCGCTCACCATCGGTATCACTGAATGAAAACGCTGCGATACGGTCATGAAGTTCGTTAAATACAGCAACAGGGTCTCCGCCACCAACAGACTCGTGGCAAACATCAAACAGCATTTTTACGCCCGGAACACGGTCCAATACATAGCGATAGTGATCAATATTAGTAAACACATAATAAAATGGGTGGAATCTTTGATAGTTTGATAGATTTTCTAACCACAATTCACATCCCACTTCGTCTGCATAGATTTTGGCCTCTCTTACTGTTTCAACATAACCCTCGATTGCTTCGCTTAGGGCTTTTTTTACGTAGCGTGGCTCTACAATGCCACCACCATGTAATATCAGTGGTGCGCCAAGTTTTGCCGACAACTCGATCTCTGAGCGTAAAAATTGTTGAGCTGATCTACGAATTTCAGTAACATCACTGGCTAAAGGTACTTTAAAGTTACCGTGATAAACTGGCTTAACGTTTAGCTCAGCCATTTTTTTATGTAACTTTTGAATTCGCTCTTCTGACCAGTTATGTGGCGCATCCTCCTCGTTTGCACCGTCAATGTACCAATGGCTATAGCCATTATTATAGGCATGCATCATACCTTCTTCCGCAATATGATACTGTTGGATCACAGAACCATTCATAAATGGAGGTAGTTTTAGTTTAATAGTCATTTGTACACCGTCTCTTTCCTTATCAAAACTTTATATTTACCTTTTTTGATCACATAAATAGTTAATCTAAAAGCTCACTTTAATTAGACTCAAAAAATAAAATTACAATATGACCTCTTCCTTGCTAAAGGATGGAGCTCTGTCTTTAGGAGTTAATGAAAAAGGCATCATAATAATCGTAACAATGGTCGTCGCAATTAAACCGAAAGCCACACCAAGAGGCCATAGAGTGCCTTCTCTTAGACCCAAAACAATCACAAGTAGCAATATACTGCCTATGGTAATTAAATTACTTACTATCAAGTTTTTAAATCAAAGCTTGATACTCATATATATTGCAGTGCATTTATCAAGTTCACTTTTCAGCTTTATATACTGTTCTAAAATTAAGTTATTTACTGAAAGTCAAACCAATATAAACATACCTAGGGCGACCGCATGAGTGTTGGCTTTATCTTCTAACTAAAACCAATATTCAATGCTGGCTCTAATATGGATGTATTCATCATGAATCACTTTTGCTTCCCAACAATACTTAGTTTGGTTGGCACTTCTCGGAGCATATTCAAGCTCATATGACGTAGGCATGACGCTCTCCCTAAAAAGGGAGTATATGATCACGGCTAAATGTGATCGTTAAATCGAACCATTCTTGATTAAAAAACGTTCGTGATCTATTCCTGTCCCCAGGGTACTAGATTAAAACGTCACTTCAGGCTACTTTTTCTGTTCTAGTAACTTTACTTCTCTTTCTCTTACTCTAGGGATCACTAACTCTGTGAAGAATTTCATTTCATCTAAATGTGGCCACCCTTGCATGATGAAAGTCGAAACACCGCCCGCTTTGTACTGCATAATATAGTCAGCGACTTGATCTGGATCTCCCACCATAGCCAAAGAAGAGCCACCTCGAATCTGAATAGCGCCTGTCCATAAGATGTCATTTAACCAGCTGTTTCCTGCATCTTCAGCTAATTTACAAATATCATTTACCGCTTGTGAGTCACAAGTTTTCATAAAATCGGTCAAAAACTTAGCCCACTTAGGATCGGTACCATCTAGCATTTCATCTACACGTTGCAATGCTTCTTCTCTGGTTGGGCGCACAATCACCGACATGCGTATCCCCATTTGATTACCAGACTCGATACACGGCTTAGCACTATTTGCAATATTTTCTGCGGTATCACTGTATCTAAGCCAAATAGCATTGTGCTTAGCTGCTAATTCTCGAGATGTATCTGAGTTACCGCTGAAGAACATTTCAGGCCGTTCTGGTTCATTGGAATAGCCAATGTGCAACTCGCCATTTTCGATTTGGTAATACTTGCCAGTAAAGTTGACCGGCCCTTTGTTATCCCAAAACAAGTTACATACACTCATAAACTCATCAAGGCGCGCTTGTCTCTCTTCTTTGGGTAAAAAGTCTCCGTAATATTTTTGTTCAACCGGTGAAATACCCGCAACCATATTGATAGAAACACGATTTTCACCAAAACCAGACAACGAGTTGATCATTTGAACAAACGTAGTGGGTGCAACCATGCCAGCACGGTATGCGATAATAAACTTAATTTTCTTCGTAGCGCGTATCAAAGACCCGATGTAGGTAAAAGCGTCTGCGCAGTGATAACCAACACCCAAAAGAAGCTGCTCTATTCCCATCGCTTCTGCCTTTTGGGCATATTTAATTAACTCGTCAACGTCGAATGTAAAAATAGACTTGACCCCTGAATTGTCTTTTTTTACATTGCCACCTACAGGCACATTCCACATAAAACGTGCTGGTTCAGTTACATTACTCATATTGAATTCCTTTATTATTTACTCATATTCGACGATTAAATCTTCTTCGAGTACCTGGTTTAGAAATGGAAGTTCCGTTGCAAGATCTTTAGCTTCAACTTTCCAAAGCGCATTAAGAAGAAAAATACCTCGGTTCGATGCAGGTAGCTTAGTCCCAACCGTTGCGCTTATTTCACAAATATTTGGTGTACGTCGCAATTGCTCTACCGACAATTTTGCCAATGTTTTACCAGGCTCACCGTATTTACTGATGAATACCGACGCACTATTAATTTTATTATCAGCGCGCCGTTTACTCTCTCTTAGCTGCGATAAAACGTCTTTAAGTTCAGCACGTTTTTCACCATGCGAGTAAATAAGAGACAATATCCACATATGAATAAAATCATACTGCTCTGTAAAAACCCCTACGCTTTGATTGATTAAAGCCCCCCCCATACGTGGGTTTATTTCAATGATGTTCCACTGTGCGGTGTGAGTATCAAACCTTGTTTCAATGTGATATGCCCCTTGCTCTATCTGTAGCGCAGACAAGCAAGCTCTAACAAAGTCTTCACCCTCTTTTTGTAACTTATCTGACAATTGAGCGGCAGGTAATGAGTTAGCCACCTCTAATGTAGTACCAAACATTGTCTCTAAAAACTTCGCGTGGGTCCCAACAACATAAACATTTGAGTCTAGAACAAATACTTCGAAGCTGTACTCATCGCCTTCAATGTATGACTCACAGATAAAATCGTAGGTTCCACAGAAAATATTTTTGAAGCGTAAGTCTTTTTTCATGTCATCTTGCAAACGTTCAATTTGCGAGTACGGCATGCCCTTTTCATATTTAAAACATGAAAAAGAACCGATACCTCTGCGAGGTTTAATAAAAAACTTACCATCTTGATTTTCAAGCTCTGATAGGCGTTCTTCAGTTACCAGATGCGCCTCTGCACTGCTCAAATTGTTTTCAACAAGAATTTGCCTTAACTGAAGTTTGTCAAAGCAACGTTTTATATCGTCTTCTTTGGTATCGACAACATCACATATTTGATTGATCCAAGCCATCAGTAAACGGTAGCCTTCGTAGGTCGCTAAGCATCCTTTTACATCGTACTTTTGCTTTATTTGAGAGACAAAATCGTCAATCCCTTGTTGGGTAAGATCATCTGTGTCTTGTATAAATATTTCTTCACTTACCTGCGCCAACTTATTAGCATGCTCTTGAGTCAATGGCATTGAGGTAATAATGATAGGTTTAATATCTATTTTAGATAAGTAGCCTTTTATCAAATTCGCGTACACATGAGAGCGGGCTTGATGGATTAGTAAAATAAATGCTTGAGTCTTCACTTATAGTTCCTTTAACAAATTTGGAAATCAAAATTATCCAGTACCAGTTGCACGTCTCGTTGCACATCTTCAAATTGTTCACCCTTGAACATGAAACGCCCAGCTTGTAATGAGCAATACCCGCGTCCTTTATCTACTTGACTACCCACCTGCGGAATAAGTTCTTTATATAAAGTGGGGACACTGTCGATGAAGCTGCTAACATCTTTTACCGTACAGGGAAGTTGAGGAGGTAAACCAAATAGCAACCAAGCACCATAATTAAACTGCCAAGTTGGCAACTCTGGCTGCTTTCCAAAAATCATTTCAACCCATTGTTCAAACAGGTTTATGCCCGTGCAATCGGCTATCATGTAAGGAATATCGGCGCCAGCAACGCGCGCTGCATTTTCTAAAAATACAAGCTCTCCGTCTGCTTTCTCAATAAGCTCAAGATGAAACGGACAGCCTTTAAAATCGAGCGCAGTGAGACACTGCTCTGAAAATTTATTAATATTTTCATACCTAATGGTATTAGGAGGTAGTAGATATGAGCCAGTGGGCACACCACTGAGATATTCAAACAAGGTGTTGATATACACACTTGGTATCAATACGCATACTTTGCCATGCAAATCTATCAACCCGTCTATATGCAATACTTCTCCTGCAATATATTCCTCTAGCTCCCAATTACCTTGCTCAAGTTTATTGAGTGCTTGTTCGAGGCAGGCCAAGGAATCTAACTTTTGTACACCAACACTAGAGGCGCCATCGGTGG
This sequence comes from Vibrio sagamiensis NBRC 104589, assembly GCF_007990935.1. Taxonomy (GTDB): domain Bacteria; phylum Pseudomonadota; class Gammaproteobacteria; order Enterobacterales; family Vibrionaceae; genus Vibrio; species Vibrio sagamiensis. Next base: position 72,122 of record NZ_BJXJ01000021.1, on the reverse strand, counting down.
GTTTTAAAATAATAGGTAATCCAACAGTATTTACAAAATCGTCGATCTCATCGCGACTACTATGGTCAATAGCTATAAAATGAGGTGCGCGCAATCCAGCGTTGGCTATTATCTCTTTCATAACAAGCTTGTCTCTTGCTCTTTGGTTTTCTGCCACTTTTGGACCTGGAATATTATGACGCTCACGCAACTGAGCAAGCATATCCATATGTCCCTCAGAAAAAGAGATAACTCGGTAAACTTCACCTAATTGTGCAATGACACCTTCAAGGGTACTTTGCAATGCTTGCAGATCTGATAAGTTATCAACGAGTACTTTGTTATAACGACTAATGTCTTGAGGAAGGCCAGATTCCCCTCTCTCATCCACGATATACGTCACATCAAAATTATTGTGGTCAATAAATTTGTTATATTCAATCAGTTCAAAGTCCCATCTAGGTGAATCTGGAAACTTGTTATAAGGATTTATAATTATGACATTAGCCATTCATTACAACCTCTATTTTATGAAGTAGTCTATGATTTTCCTCATCACTGCCTACCGATATTCTGATCAGGTCAGGTCTTTGATACACCTGCATTTGGCGAGTAATAAAACCCTGCTCAAGTAATTGACTATAAATTTCAGAAGCTTTATCGCCAAATTCAACCAACACAAAGTTTGAATTACTCGGATAGCACTTCAAACCTAACGCCGAGAGGCCTTCAAAAAGTACTGCGCGCCCGCGTTTTATGCTTTTTATAACTTCTTGGCTATAGGTTTTGTCTTGCAAAGATGCGATTGCTGCCGCAATACCTAGATTCGATACTGGAAAAGGCTGTTGCCCGCTGTTTAACCAGCCAATCAGCTCTTTATTTGCAAGCGCATATCCAACCCTTAACGCAGCCAAACTATAAGCTTTAGAAAAAGTACGAGTAATGACTAAATTTGGAAAACGTTTAAATGTTTCGCTATCAATGACAAAACGTGATTCATCCGTAAACTCTTCGTAAGCTTGGTCGAGAATAACAATGGTGTCTTTGCTAACTTCAGTTAGAATGGATTCGATCTCAGCAGCACTCAGAGCCCCACCTGAGAAATTTCCCGGGTTATCAATCACCAATAGACTTGTATACTCGTCGCACTGTTCAACTAGGTTTCTTGCGATGTGACGTAGTTGCTCGTCTGCTTGTGCAAGTTTAACTTTTAAGCCTGATTTTTGCGCAAGTAACGGGTAGGCAAAATAGCTACATGACGTAAACACCACATTGCTTCCTTGGTTGCTAAATGCCTGAAACAATAGGTCTAGTACATTGATAGAGCCACTGCCTAATAAAACATTATCTGCACCAAGCTGGTATAACTGGGCAATAGATGTTTTCAAACTACAGTAGTCAGGGTAACGATTTGTATTGCTAATAGCATCAATGATTGCCTTTACAGCCAAATCCGACGGTGGAAATGGAGACTCATTGCTTGCAAATTTGTATACATCATCAATACCATATTTAGCCTGTATGGCCTGTGTCGTGAGTCCCGCTTTGTAAGGTTGTAACTTACTGAAACCTTCAGAGATAAACTTATTAATATTACTCATAATTACTTCTTTGTACCTTGTCCAAGATTCATCACACCAAGCTTATTGCCTAGAAAGTGATTTAACTATGTCTATGGTGCTCAATAGCATCAACAAGCTTTTGTGCACCAAACTTATAAACATCAGTTGCAGGCAGGCCCGTTTCAAGTTCAACTTGAGCCAACACAACTTTAGCCTCTTCTTCAGATAAAGAATTGCAATTTACGCTAACACCAACAACTTTACATGGGCGTAAGTAACCGCCTAAAGTTTCGTATGTTTCGATAAGTTTGTTTAATGAGAGTACTGGGGTTTTTTCCCAGTTTTTATGAGTTTCTAAATTTGCTTCGTGACAAAGAATCAACGTATGTGGCATTGAGCCATGTAATAAACCCAATGTAACAGCACTATAAGCCGGATGAGTGATCGAACCTTGACCTTCCACTATCACAAGTTCAGAGTCTGTATCAGCAACACTATCTAGAATAAGCTTTTCAGTCGCACCGGCCACAAAGTCACTCGGTACAGCATCAATAGCAATGCCTTTACCCGAAATGTAAATACCACTTTGTCCAGTTGCAGCAAATACAGCCTTATCCGACCCTTTATTATAACAATTAGTTAACTCAAGGGCGGTGGTTTTCTTCCCAACACGACAATCAGATCCAACAGTGTGAACAATATGCTGTGGAATATTTAATAACCTATATTGACTTGTTCCAAGCCCTGCTGGCGGCTCTTTGGTATCCCAAATAACAACATCCATTTTTTCAGCAAGCTGTTTTAGCTCCGGATCTTGTGCTAGACGGTAGTGGATACCACTGACAATATGCATTTTTTGCTCTATTGCAAGTTTGATATTATTTCTATATTCGTCGGGAAGGTCACTATGAAACAACCCGTTTCCAATCATAAATATATCTATTCTTTCATTTAAAATACATGAAAAATCAGCAACTACTGGAATAGCACCACCAAACCCTAGAATTTGTTCACAAGTCTTACCCGCATTAGTAGAGTCAATAACTGCGACACACTTTTCAGCGTGGTAACGAATGAAAGATGCTGCAACTTTTGCGTTAATAGAGTCAAAGCGCCCTTCGGCATAAATAACGATTCTTTTGTTGTCAAAGCTAAACATTTATTCGACCATTCTTATTTCTATTTAATTTTTCAAGTAACTAAAATTATTTATAATAACTGCATAGGCATTTATGCCAATTTACTTATTTTAAAAAAAAAGAAAACAAAATTTTATAAAGTCATAATAACGGAATGTGTAGTAAATAAGAAAATATGATTATTTACTTTGTCTATTTTTACTAAAAAACAAAATAAACTATTGTCTTATCTAACACCTTGAACTTGTTGATTTTGTGATGAATGTTATAAAATTGAAAGTTTCATATATTATTTCCCTACAAATATAGGCTTTAAAAAAGGTTTTTCGCAAATTTTGGATACTCCGCCATAATTAACGACAAATAAATACTAAAGACCGGCTCTCATGTTTAGAGGCTGCTACTTTCCCTCTGAAGTTATTATCGAAACCATACGTTATTATCTCGCCTATAAACTCAGTATCGTGAAATTGAAGAGATTCAGAGTAAGCGCTGTGTCGTCGTGGTTCTCGCGACTATTAATCGTTGAATAAAACCACCGTTGGATTAAACAAAAAACGTGGCAAGCTTTAGAAAGAAGTCAGTTGAATGAGCAACGCCAAATCTTCATCGGCGAGAAATGTGAATGATGCTCAAACATGATCAAATAGATGTTGATGGAGAGACTGTCTGTGAGCGCTTTTACGCGCCCGCAGAATAATTGTATCTGGAGGATTGGTCTATCACACCTCTAACTGGATTTGCGACAGTACCTTTAATCCTTATCTGTTAGATTTTTATTTCGCTATTACCCAACTACCCTTTTCCAATGTTAAACCGGATGTAGTTAAGTTATTGGGAAGTTCTTTAGTTAAACCTTTACCTAAATCTTTGGCTTCATATATTGCATTTTCATTAGCAGGCTCAATATAAAAGAAGACGATATAAGTAGGTATATATGAAACCAAACTTTCTTTTATGTTTGCTTTTAATTTTTCAATAAATTGGTCCGCTAACAGTAGAGATGGTTCGTATTTTCCATCGTTTTTAAATGTGGAAATTCCTTTATTTGGAATACTTATTGCGACATTTGAGGTAACAAACCATATTCATTTATCTTTTTAAAAGATATTGATTTAATATTTTCAAGAGTTAAATCACAGTCTTTAAGGTGGGCGCTAGAAATTACCTCAGAGTAATCGTTACCATCTAACACATAGCTAAATCAGCAGTTAACGGTTCTAAAATGACAGATTTATTATCTGGTGCGTTTAAATTGTTTGGGTTAATGCTAGCGTCGTCTAAAGGAACTAAAAATAAATTCCTTTCTTTCGGCAAGCTGTTGCATCGCCTCGCCAAACGTGGTTGTCCCGCCTTTAGCTTTAACCTGTATTACCTTATATCCCATCTTTTCCAACGCTTGGCGTTCTGCCGAAACAGCTTTATCACCTTGCTGACTGCCTTGAGCGGGCTGATGAATATAACATCCCTCTAGTTGACCATCTTCGACCAATTGGTGGTGTTTCAGTGCATTGATATCAAAATTCATAATAAGTCTTTTAATTAAACATGGGGATTTTCTGTGGCAGGTTACATGCGCTTTAAAGGTTTAACCACACTGTCTAAACCTTCAATTTTCAGTGCAAGACAAAGCTTCAACAAATCACCTAGCTCACCTTCAGGGAACCCCTTCTTATCAAACCAGAGAAGGTATTCTTCCGGAAGGTCAATCAACATACGCCCTGCATATTTACCAAAAGGCATCGGCATTCTTGCCAATTTGATCAAATTTTCTTTTTCGAGCATTGGAAGTTCCTCAAGTATTTCGCAATTGAGAAGAATTTTAAATCATGGATGACGAACATCACTTCTCAACGTATGATGCCCAAAGGAACTGAGGATACTGAAAGACTCACTCCCTGAAAAGCCCCAAATCACCATAAATAATGAGGAAACATGAAGTCACCTTGTCGCGCAGCCTGTAAAAATAACGGTGGGATATGTTCTGGTTGTCATCGCACAATCGAAGAGATTGTTACGTGGAATACTAAGACAGACCAGCAAAGAGAGGCCACAATAGCAAAAATTACCGGAATAACCGCTACTCATGCTTGTCCAAGTTGTGACAAACAGACGTTCTGTGGAATCTCTGCTGGTGAGCAAACATGCTGGTGTTTTGACGTTGAGTCTCGTACATTCTCCATTAAGGAAGAGAAACAGGCCTGTGTATGCCGTCAATGCTTGGAAAAAGCGCCGATTGAATAGCCCAAATAACCTAATAGTACGTAAGAAACTAATAGTACGTAAGAACTATCTTGAGGTTACTTGGGGGTAACTTGTTCTAAAAATCAGTTTGCAACAAAAGCAACATCGCATTTAGACGCACAAATAAAGTCATTTTGATGTAGTCCTTTGATTGAGTGACTCCACCAAGTTACTGTGACTTTACCCCATTCAAGTAGGATAGAGGGATGATGGAATTCCTCTTCAGCTAATTCAGCAATCTGATTACTGAATGCCCAAGCTTGCTTGAAGTTTTTAAACTTGTACACTTTTTCAAGTTGTGGGATCCCATCTCTTTCAATAATTTGCCACTGTTCTAGCTCCATCAGTAATGTTTGCTGTTCATCATTACCCAAAGCAACAGCATCAATGCTACATGCTTGGCATTTTTGTTCATTTAACATGGTTAGATTCCTTAGGTTCAAAAAGTGGTGGGAGTAAGCCAGCTTCAATTGCTAAATCCGCTTGTTCAAGCAAATCAATTTTACTGAGTTCGAATAACTGAGAAAGCCCCTCAATCATAAAGTATTTGGGCTGCATGATATCAATGCGATAAGGCGTTCTTAATGCTGTCTGCAAGTCAAAAGAAGCTCTCATCGCTTGCTCACTCTCTAGTGAATAAATGGTCTCTCCTGGTGAAGATAATATCCCCCCGCCGTAGATTTTTGTTTGGCTACCTTCTTTGACTAAGCCAAATTCAACTGTGAACCAGTATAAACGAGCAAGATAAGCTCTTTGTTTGGGGGTCGCTCTTTGCCCAAGTTGACCATAATGTTCTGTAAAAGCGGCAAATTCTGGGTTGGTGAGCATGGCACAATGGCCAAAAATCTCATGAAAATAATCAGGCTCTTGTAAATAATCAAACTCTTGCCTTGTTCTTAAGAATGTCGCGACAGGAAAGCGCTTATTACCGAGCAAGTTAAAAAAACGATCAAAGTCGATCAACGCAGGCACTGGTTCAACTTGCCAGCCGGTACTCGCCTTAAGAACACGATTCACTTCCGGTAACTGAGGGACACGTTCACAAGATAAATCGAGAAGCTCCAAACCTGTTAAATAAGCCTTACAAGCTCTGTCTTGGATGACATCCATTTGCCTAGTCATTAAATCACACCAAATGGCATCCTCTTCTTTGCTCCACTCTACTCTTCCATCCTGAGCAACTGGCCTTGAGTGATATTGGGTCATGTAACATCTCCGATAACATTTCCATTACATTAAGCCTATCTAGACTCTTTTAACCTTCCAATACCTCATCGACGATCTAAAATAAGTCAAGGTGTAACATTTTATTTACATAAAAAAGTAGATAGCTGATTTGCTGTAGAGTATTGAAGATTGTGGTTATAGCTCTTGGTTGACTTTACCTAGGGTTAAAGACACACTCACACCTGTTAAATAAATGTTATCAGAGGTAAGTATGTCCGAGAACTCCACAATCTGGCAACCAGACGAAAAACGTATTGCTCAAGCTCAAATTACACAATTTATCAAACATCTAAACTTACCGAAATTAACAACCTACTCGGATCTCCATCAATGGTCGTTGGATAATGATGAAGCTTTCTGGCAAGCCGTTGGGGATTATTGTGGCCTAATAGCGTCCCCCGTTCCTGTCATTAAAGCTCAGGGCCAGAGCCGATGGCAAAACTCAATGTCAAACAGAGATATTATCTGGTTCCCAGAAGCTCATTTAAACTACGCTGAAAACTTACTTCACTTTTCCTCCTTACAGCCAAGCGAGATGGCTATTTGGTTTGAAAATGAACAAGGGCATCAACAAACGTTTACTTGGCAAGAGTTATCACAGCAAGTTTCTAGCCTCCAGCAATGGCTCAAAGAATGTGGAGTAGAAAAAGGTGATGTGGTTGCTGGTTACTTACCTTATATTCCACAGTCGGTCATTGCCATGCTCGCAACCACAAGTCTCGGCGCAATTTGGACCTCCACTTCACCTGATTTTGGCGTCGACAGCGTGATTGAACGTTTTGGACAAGTGAAGCCAAAGGTTTTATTTACCTGCGATGCCTACCCTTTTAACGGCAAAACATTCACTATGTCGGAGAAAAACAAACAAATTATTGAACGACTCCCTGAATTAGAAAATGTTTGCCTCATTGATTATCTTGGCTCCGAGACCCAAATCACAACCATCAAGACAACTCACTGGCACACTCTCATCAACGAGTTTGTCCCCACCCCATTGCATTTTGAGCCAGTAAGTTTTAATAGCCCACTGTTTATTTTGTATTCTTCAGGAACCACAGGACACCCAAAATGTATCGTTCACTCTGCAGGCGGAACACTTCTTAATCATCTAAAAGAACATCAACTGCACTGCGATATCCAGCGCCATGATCGTGTTTTTTATTATACAACTTGTGGTTGGATGATGTGGAATTGGCATGTTAGCTCACTCGCCACTGGAGCAAGCTTGATCATCTTCGATGGCAGTCCTGTTGCTCCTAGAACTGAGGTTTTATGGGATTTTGCTCAAAAGGCAGACGTCACTCTATTTGGTACATCTGCGAAATACCTTGAGCTATTACAGAAAAAAAATATCTCTCCTTGCGAGCACTATTCGTTACCAAAATTGAAAACGCTTTGTTCAACGGGATCGGTCCTGTATCCCGATCAATTCGACTATGTTTACCAAAGCGTTAAGAACGATATTCATCTCGCCTCTATATCAGGAGGAACCGATATTTGTGGTTGCTTCGTACTTGGCAACCCGATATCTCCTGTCATTAGAGGGGAATGCCAAGCCGCTGGATTAGGCGTTAACGCTAAGGTTTTTGATCAGCAAGGGAATGCATTGATTGAACAGCGTGGTGAACTGGTTTGTACCAATTCTCTACCGAATTTTCCCATTGGTTTTTGGGGTGATAATGGAGAACGCTACCACCACGCCTATTGGGACAAATTTGACAACATATGGCATCACGGGGACGACGTACAACAAAATCTATCTGATGGATTTGTTTTTTACGGACGCAGTGACACTCTACTAAATCCAGGAGGTGTCAGGATTGGCACAGCCGAGATCTATCAACAAGTGAATACCATTGAAGGCATAGTAGATTCGATTGCTATAGGTAAAGAAGTGAATAGAAATGAACAGATTTGGTTATTCGTCCAACTTTCTTCCGGTTTTGAACTGAATGAAGAGCTCATTTCAGCCATCAAAACCAAGCTTAAAATGGCCTGCTCTCCACGACATGTTCCCAGTAAAATATTTGCAATTTCAGGCATACCCAAAACACGTTCGGGAAAACTAGTGGAATTAGCAGTGAAAGCCGTTGTTAATGGTAAGCAGGTTGAAAATATGGGAGCAATTGCAAACCCTGAAATATTGGAAGAAATTAAGATGCTGGCCATGACTCAAAGCGATTGACGACAAGTAAAGCACCCCATTCCATAGTTTTCATCGATAACCTGAAGGTACGTGATGGTGACTTGAGTGATATTCAAGTGAACCTTGAGATACGGTTTAAATGAGGGGCTAATGTAGCCCCACTCGCTTCAAGGATTGCCGTCCATCAAGTGTTAAGGTGAAACTCGTTCAGTACCGTTGACTGTGATCTCTACTTTGCGTGCATCAATGGTATCAGCTTGTTCCTCTCTTGTAGTAACAATAGCGGTTTCTAATCGAATCGCCCTTGCTTTTATACCATGTAATATCAAAAAGTCCGCCACAATCTTAGCTCTTGTTTCGGCTAACTTGATATTATGTGCCATATACCGAGGCTTACTGTCTGCCCCTCCAGTAATGACAACTTCATAATGTTCAAGCTGGTTTATCTTAACAATTAACGATTTGAGCAGCGCTTTCATTTCATTATTGAGCGTTGCCTCATCATAGCGATATAAAGGGCTCAACTCAGCTAAATTAATCGCCTTTTCTTGCGGTTCAAGCAAGGCTTGCGTAATAGGTTGAGCTGGAAAGCTTGTTCTATCCCAAGGACGTAATGTTAAAGATAAACTGACTTGATTGAGTGTTTTTTTATCATCAGTTCGGTGTTTCCAGTCTCCGCCTGCGACATTAAAAAAACTATCAAGCTGTAAGGAGACATCAATATATTCACTCAATTCATAGTACCCTCCAACAGCGATGTAAGGAGAGAAAGCACTTTTTTCCCATGCTGGTTTTTTTCCAGTCTTATCCATTTCAGTTTGATATACATAGCCACCAGCTCCAGCATAGAAGCCACCAGAAGACCATAACGGCCAAGTATGCTTAGTGAAAACATCGACACCTCCGATATCCAAGGTATCTCTTACAGCAAAATGGCGATATCCGAGTTCAAGATCCATATTTTCAAACGTAAGACCAAAATTATATTTCAAATTAGTTAAAGATTTATCGCCTTTACTATCATGACTAAAAGGAAGCTCTCCTCCACCAGCCACCTGAAAATACAAACCATGGGAAATTAACGTGTCAATAAAACTTTCATCTTGCTTTCCACTGCTGGCAAACATATTAAAGCTCGTGAAACATAATAATATTATTAGTGATCTTTTTTTATCTTGCATCATAATCACCTATAAATAAGAAACTGTATAAACTGCTAAACCACTAAACTTCCCTTTTTTAATGTTACCATTTCCGAGGGGGACAAGTTTTGCTAAGTATCGTTCATAGCCTATTTGTTCAACATTAAAGCCTTTACCAATCGGCTCATTAAGGATAACTTTATCCCCCTTTAGAGTATATAACTCAATAGCAAATGATGTTATTTCATTATTTTCCTCATCAAAGACAGGTATATAACTTTTATTACCTTTTGCACGAAGATTATTAAAATACCCTCTTAATTTAACCAATGGGCAATCTTTTGTATGTTTTAAGTTTCTAATAACAATAGTCAAAGGTTCAGTCACTTCATTAAAGCTGGCCCCCATACTAATAACGCCATAATCGACACCATTATTTTGAACTTCTAGTTCAACAGAACATTTTGATGGCTTCAAAAGTCCCATGTTACCAATCACACTTCTGTAATTGCTATACTCTTTGTTATATCCAAATTCACCATCAAGCTGAAATATATTAATGGGAGCACGATAACCAGAGAAATCACCTGGACCTGTTACAATTATAGGCTGGTAGGTAATCGTTGTTGACGTTTTTGTGTTATTTTCACACTCAACATAATCATCATAAATGTTAGAACTTTTGCAACTCGGAACGATAAAGCCATCAACTGGCATTTTCTCACCGTAAATATCTTTGCCATTATATCGAAATCCAATTTTTATCCCCTGAACAGCAGCGACATTTGTGTCACCAGTCTTTCCTGGCCAAAAATAAACTTGCTCAGGTTTGGTCATAAGCCCGTAATAGTGCGTAGCATCTTTATAGCACGTTACTCTGACTGTCTGAGATACACCTCGCCATACGATCTGCCCGTCAGGCGCATCAGATGGCACAGATGCCGAAGGATCTATCTTAAAAGTAGTAACCCCACCAGGCCCCACACCACCAAAGATGCCACCACTTTGTTCACTATAACAAGCCAGTGCCAAAGCGGTGGAGCTCAACGTTGCACTGCATATTAAAATAGATAGAAGTGATAGTATTCTATTCATTTTATTTTTTCTCTTGTGCTATGCAGGTATTATTTTGATTACATTCGAAGATATTTGTCACTGTTGCACCATAATCATTAATATGGTTGAGAGTGTAAATATTGTTTTTTTCTACTTTAAAAGATTGACGACTAAACGGAGCAATCATTGTTGGATTAAAATTAGGTGCTTTTTTTGACTTTCCAACCTTTAAATCTGAGAAAGTGACATAAAAAGGAGATGCATTTTCTATATCTATAGTATTATTTGAAGTTCGAATTATTTTTGTTGAATTCATAATTTTTCTATCTACATTTTTAATAGAACTCAAGCTATTAGGTCGATAAAAAAACTTAATTACTGACTCAATTGCAATCTGAATAGAACCCGTATTTTTCTCACCTTTATCACTATCAGAACTTTGAGTTGGTGGTACTTCTCTTACATGTAAAAAATAAACACTTTCTCGATCTTGTGGAAGATTTTTAGCCAACGGTAAAGATTTAATGCGAAGAATTGCATAATCATTACTTTCTATTCTCATAACTGGTGGTATGACGGCAAACTCACTATTCACCTCTACTCCACTGATATCGCTCAACCAAGATTGCGCAAGAAATGGTTTACCTACTGGATTCTTTATTTTGATAGTTTCAATCTTTGAGCGTTCTTTAAAAATAACTCGAGTTCGATCAAGAGCAAGTGCAGCATTCGCCGATGTGTTCATTAATAGATAACAAAAAATCACCTTTATTAACTTTTTCATATTTACCTCAATTATTATTACGCCACACTATAGAAAGAAGACATATTTATTTAAAAACTAAAATTATTAATTAAAGATTTTTAAATTAAGAAATATAATTTATACATACCTTTAACTTTTAAATTCTCTTACTTCAAAAGCAATTAATATCGCGAATTGATTCATTGCTATTTAACACCTTACCATCGATAAGCAGGCGACAACTTTGGTTTTGACCCCAAGAAACCGTTATATTCGAATTCTTATTAACTCCTATCAGATATGCAACTGAACCCTCTCCAACAATCGCTATCTCTTGATTGAGTACTTCATCAACGACTTGGGCACCAAATGGAATATCTTGGTCACTTTTCAGGGTTGCCATAAAACTGCTACCAGAACGAGATCTAATATATTGATATCCTATAGCTCCATCTGTTAGAGCTATACTCTGAATACTATCAAGTACTTCAATATCTTCTGGTAATGATTTAAAATCAATTGTGCTGTAGTTTTTATGGTACGGTGTAATGCCATTGACAAGGGCTAGGCCAAATGTATTAGTTTGTTCATTGTCATTGCTATGCCCATTAATTGTCACTCCAGCTACATTAGACTCGATAAGCATGCGAGATGAACCTGTGTTCATCCGACTATACGCAAGGCCGTATTGAGACAACAATACAGAACCGGCCAGATTCGCATTTAGCTGACTGTAGTTATCGGCTCTATAACTGCCTCCAATTGATGTTGAAATAAATGGAAAATCTTTCGAATAACGGCCACCTAGGCTATGCGATTCACCATCCAAAACATCAAAATTAAGTCTATAATGAGATGCATCTCGGCTATTATTACCTGTGTAAGTGATATTTTGCGATAAACGTTCATTGAACGTCTGCGTTTGAGCTGAAACATGGTGATTACTACCAATTGGGATCGTAATACCTAGTGACCAACCTTGATCATTACTAGAAGGTGCATTCAATCTAGAAAAAGCATTTTTTGACTGATAAGCACTCATCGATAAATAAGCATTGATATCATTAATTTTTAATGGATGAGAAACACTTAAGTCATATCTAGTATTGTTATGGCTCTTATCCCAGTAGTTATTTGATGTATATGAGAGGTAAACGTGAGTTTCACCAAAATTTCTCATTACAGAAAAATATGTTTGATCTTGGCGACGTGTGTCCTGTTGAAATTCATTGTAGTGGCCTTTTTGATCATAAGCATTTAAATATACGTCAAAGTCATAAAAATATTGCTCGAAAGATCGGTATCCACCCGTGACACGAACGTTAGAACCAAAAATATCAAAAGTCTGATTATAGCTTAGACCATAGGACATACCTTGTTTTTTGAGACCATTTTTCATCGATGCTTTAGCTTGAGATAAATCAGTAGAAATCGCACCAAATAAACCAAAGTTCAAGCCACTACCCAACGCGAGTGACTGATATTTTTCAGATAGAATTGTTGAAGAAAACAACGATATAGTGTTATTTAAACCATATGAAGCTTCTGCAGCTAAGAATGTCGGTGTATAAGCATAAACTGAGCTTTCGGGTGTTCCTGCCGATAAACGATAGCGAAAATGATTTGGTCGAGTTAAATAAAGCGTATCAGCACCATTAACTTGGTACTTCTGAACTTCTCCATTGATAAGTCTTACCTCTACATCTAAAAAGCTCTGACTCTCTGGCGCTATATCATCAATTAAATAGGGACCTGCATTGACATCAATAATTTTCAATATATTTCCATTCTGCCGAATTGTGATCTTGGCATCAGTACTCACTGTACCAGCAATAATTGGTGAGTAGCCTCGGATATTAGATGGTAACATTTGCTGCTCACTTTCCAGTCTCACTCCTCTCATTGGAAAAGTAGCATTAATATCTGAATTAAAGGAAGTTTGACCAAATGTAAGCTTGGATTTTATCTTACGAATTGGAATATATCCGTATATTGATGTTAGTTTTCCTGATAAATCACTAGACGATTGATAGTTTGCACGGAGGCGGAATGCATCAAAATTAAAGCCTGCTACACCATAGAGATAAAAATCACTATCCCATTGTTTGCCTTTTTTTATAGTAAAATAATCAATATTATAATCAAAAAATAAAGCTGAGATACCGTCATTCCATAACTTTTCTGGAACAAATCCATTTCGATATTCTTTCGCAATATATTTATGTGGTGTTACTATCTCCAACTTTCCTTTGCCAAGCTCTGATATCACTTTCGTATATTTTACTTTTTCGATCTGATAACAGTTTTTACTCCCTTTCATAACATTAGTTTTTTTGTAAATACTATAGCCTACTTCATTAATAGGAAATAGTTCCAATAAGTCGTCTGAAATACATGGTTTGTTGTTCTCATATTCAATAGATGATTCTTTCACCAGCAAGCCATTTAAATAAACATTTATTCGATATTCACCATCGTCAACAAAATTACTCTTGGAGAAATTTGCCAAGTCGACCTTACTAGAGCTCCTTATAAAACCTGCATTAAACTCTGTCGAGTAAGAAGTAAATGATAACGTAAAGAAAACAATGAATAGATTAAATGTTACTTTATTCATATAAAAAGCCAACACATTATTTAAAAGAGAGCCTAAAAAGCTAGCCTCTCTATCATTTGAGAATATAACAATTATAAAAATCAAATTATGATTTAAATTAAGAGTACTTTAGGTAGCTTTATAGATAACCAACTTGTAATAATGCCCTGGAGTTTGCAACACCAGCAGTAACAATATCAGAACCACCTTCTTCAATATTTCTTTCGTAAGCAGCTGAGAAAGAAGCAATGTTATTGCCATTGCTTAACTTATTTGTAGCAGCAACTTGGCCATTTTTTATTTTTTTACCGTTATGAAAAATTCGAACTCCGATTCCTGTAGCTCCACCTTCAACATTGAATAAATCACCGGTAATATCTTGATTTGAGAGAAAAGTAAACGTCGCTTTCTTTGCAACTGTTGTATTACACTCAATTAACTTGATATTAAAAGAGACTTGAGGTGAATTATCCCCTTTTTTTACAAAAAGGTGAGTTGGTTGCTGACCTAATTTTATTGTTTGATCTTCACTATTTGGTGATAGCCCACAAGCAGACTCTACAAGTTCTCCTTGGAAGTTGACTAAAGTTTCATTTTTTTGCATCTTTTCTGCTTCTACTGTATCTGCTAATGTAGAAACCGAAAAAGCACTAAGAAGTAAAGAAGCTGAAAGGATGGTACGGTTAAATTGAGCTTTCATTTAAGTAATTCCTATATTTTTATATTTTAAATATTATTTTTACATTATTAAATTCAATATATTACGAGGTTGTTAATATTAAAGTCTAATACTTTAATATCAAAGCAAGATTAATACTATAAGTAGAAATTCCTAGAAAATAAAACGCATTAAATTTTAATTAAATAGCCATCCGCCCAGCTTATTAAAAGGTGAGCTGCAACAAGATATAAAATACCTTTATATAGCATATAGCATATAGCATATAGCATATAGCATATAGCATATAGCATATAGCATATAGCATATAGCATATAGCATATAGCATATAAAGCCATACTTATAAAACTAAGTAAATTAAAGATTAAAAATGCTCTTTAAAACTAGATATAACATGTCGTTATAGAAATATAAACTTATGCGGTAAAAACTCCCACAGAACACATTGACCCTGAATATGATAATAATGTTAATACATCACAAACATCAATACTATAAAAAAACGTCAGATTTTTTTATAAACGAGGGAGCTTCCTTTAGGCTTGCTATCATTGAAATGAGTAAGGCGAATGGCTTTTTAAAACCAATCAGTGCATCCAAGATTTATAGCTTTTCTCTTATTTTTCAACCTTAACAAACTAATAAGATGTTAAGGCAACCATGAGAATAATATTTTCCTGTCCCGAACTACATAAGATAGGACTTAAATTAATAAAAATTAGCCTCTTAGCTCTCATCTAGCGTAAATACTCTAATATTATAAATTCACACCGTCAATGACATTCGGTGAATTTATACCAAAAATCAAACCGCATGATTTCCTATTGTTCAATATATGATTGCTTGTGTATTATATTGGTGGTGGTTATAGCTATCATTTAAGTAATTGAGGAGTGATTATTCTATTGATGTCAATTAGGTATAAGATGAAATTTACGTATTTTCTCGCTATGAGCTGTAAGGGACTATAAGCCATTAAAAAGCCTAGGTATTACCCCTAGGCTTACAATATTCAAGCTTAATAATCACTATGTAGCAAACGGCTTCATTTAGCTCATCGTCAGAGGCCGACCGATCCCCATAATGACCGAATAAGAGCCATTGTCAGCTGAAAGGTCAAATACCTTATTCACTTCAACATGTCTGAACCCAGCATTAATTAATGCCCTTTTTGAATCGTCCAAGGTAAAGCCTTCATTAGCAGAATCTGACAACCAGTCAAAATGAACAAAATAACCATTGTCACTCAGAAGAGACTGCGAGATTTCCAATACTGTTGTACGATCATTAACAAAGGGGAGAACTGAAGAAGCAATAACAAGATCAAACTGTGTCCGAAACGCTGGATGCTGCGCCACTAATCCACGAGTAAGCTCATCAACGATTGGCTCCACATTGGCCAACTCTTTTTTATCAAGTTCTTCGATCATCGCCTCTGAAGAATCTAAGGCAACGATATCTTTTACACTCGGTGATAAAAGTCGACTTAATTGACCCGTTCCACATCCGAAGTCCAAAACTTTAATTCCATCAAGCGGGATCAAATTTTGTAGTTGTGTAAACGCCGACTTTGCAAAACGCTCTGTCGTAGGGTTTAATTCCCACTCCTTTGCTAAACCGTCCCAACCTTGTGTCATTGTTACCTCCATGTTCACTTGTTTTACTCCAATAGAGTACCGTAAAAATGTCAAAACGCCATAAACTTATCTGTGCAATATGTTTTTTTTTGATACCCTTATAACAAGTATCAATAGGCTAATCATTTCGCACTTTTTTATGGGTTAAAATTCTGACGTTACAGGTTTAAAATATGAACTTAACGCAAGTTGAAGCTTTTTGTGCCACATCTGAATGTGGTTCAGTCTCGGAAGCAGCCCGTCAAATGGGTTGTAACAGAACGAAACTTAGTATGTCACTCAAAGCGTTAGAGAAAGATCTCGGTGTCGAGTTATTCAATCGTACAGGGAATACATTAACACTTTCAGAAGCAGGAAAAGCGATCCTTAAGGATTGTGAACATCTGCTAGTCATTCAACAACGAATTAAAAAAACTTGCGCTCAAGTCTCGGAGGGTTTTAATGCTGAAGTTTGGATTGCTCGTGATGATTCGCTCCCTGATGAACTCTGGCAAGAACTATCACATACTTTAAACAACCGATTTCCTTCAACAACATTCAATTTGATTCTTGCCTCTAGCGGTGATTTAGCGAACTTAGTCACTACTCAACAAGTTGATTTCGCATTCGGTGTCGATTATGAACGTGTAGATGACCCACACATAAGATATAACCCGTTAGGGAAAATTCGAATGATGTCTGTCTGTCATTTTGGTCATCGTCTCAATCAAATGGGGCGTGTTACAGATGACGTTCTTAGGAATCAGATGCAAGCACTTATGGTATATCTAAACGAAAAAGACAACCCTGAATTGCAGCCTTTTTCAAACCGATACATTGGCTTTTCCAGTTTTGATTATATGCTAAACACAATACTCGAAGAGGATGCTTGGGGTGTTTTACCCGAGCCGCTTATAAGACACTATTTGCGTCAACAAAAACTCGCCGTAATCAAGCATACTTATGGTTTAACGCAGGAAGATTATTGTATGTTTGAACCCAGCGGTCAAACTGAGCATCCCGCCATGAATTGGCTAGCCGATAAATTGAGTGAATATATTTTTGACTTTTAAACCCACCACTGAGCGACAAAAATACTGACAGCCATAATCTCACACAAACGATTGAAATATAAACAATTATTTCCAAACCAACCAAGAATCGTTCAAAAGTTGCACAATTATAATTTGCCTAAATACTCACTAACAGTGAACAATATTAATTGTGTAAATTTTAAAAGGCATTTTTATGTGTGACCGGACAAGTAAAAACGAAAATCATGTACTCACTTTTTCTGCGCTTTTAACATCATGTTTTGCTGTTGGAGGAATGGTACTCGGCTTGCTTGTTGGATCCATTGTTATCATTTTTGATGGCGTATATTCTCTCATTAGTTTACTGCTAACTTTGTTGTCACTTGCCGCATCATACTACATCAATAAACCTTCTAAAGCAGCATTCCCCTTTGGAAAAGCAGTTCTTGAGCCTATTGTTATCGCAATTAAAGCAATCGTAATTTTGGTCATTGTAGCCTTTTCTCTTATCTCTGCTTTCATGACTCTTTTATCTGGCGGCAGTGGTGTCGATGCATCAATTGCAACAGTATTTGGGGTTATTAACGTTATTGGTTGTGGGTATGCTTGGTGGTACATGTCTAAAAAAAGCCGTTTGTTTTCTTCTGGCTTGATCGAAGCTGAGAAAAAACAGTGGCAAATGGATACATTACTGAGCGTTGCTGTTACGGCTGGCTTCATCATCGCTTGGCTAATCTCTTTAACTTCTTTATCACATTATGCAGTATACGCTGACCCAATAATGATGCTAATGATGGGGGCATATTTTCTTAAAGTTCCTTTTGATATGTTGGTTGGTGCACTCCGTGAACTACTGATGATGTCACCAAGTAAAGAACTATGCCAGCGTGTTGGAAGGGATGTATTAGAAATTGAAAAAGTAACTGAGCATAACCTTAAACTTGCAGGAATTACTAAAGTTGGTCAAGAGCTTAGAGTTGATGTTGATGTTCATATCGATAAAAACACACTAAAATTGGATACTTTAGAACACACGAGAAGACAACTAACAACTCGCTTATCTAAGCACCAATTCAAACTTCAGTTACATTTAAATGTTGCTTACTAGTTTATTATTCACCGTATTTTTTAGTCACGATTGAAATTATCGTTGCTTTTGATGCTTACACAAGTCGCATAAAAGCACCTTCATGATAACAATGTCCATTTTATTATCCGTTTGTTATGCTCAATCAAAATTTTATGACACTTTAACTTAAAGGTTCTCGGTTCTTTCTTACCATAGTATTGTCATTAACCTTGTTCTCATCACTGTCTCCATTTTTATCTCTAGTTATAAGCCAACAAAGTAATGAGCCAATCGTCACCATTGCAACTCCTTGCCAAAAACTGTGACTTAAACTGACACCAAGTAAAATTGAAGAAAATAAAGCTGAAAAAATAGGAGTAAAATAAGACAATGTTGCAAGGACTACCATGTTCCCACCAACAATGGCAACATTCCAAAGACCATACCCACCGGACATTAGCAGTGAAGCAATAATTAAATAAACACATCCAGACCAACTAATAGTCATCGCTGGTTGATCAGATAAAAAGTACTTTATCCAAAGCGAAACCGCTGTTGCAATAAAAAAAATGGTAATTGCATTATGTTTGGATTGTAGCTTTTGAGTCAAGTTACAATAAAATGCCCAAATAATAGCTCCTGAAAAGGCCATTATATATACTATCGGATTGCTATTTACATGGGTAACGAGGGTATCTAATGAGAGCCCATTTTCACCACTTACTGTCCAGGCTACACCTAAAAAAGCTAATAGCACCGCCGGATATAACAACCAACT
Source organism: Vibrio sagamiensis NBRC 104589 (assembly GCF_007990935.1). Taxonomy (GTDB): domain Bacteria; phylum Pseudomonadota; class Gammaproteobacteria; order Enterobacterales; family Vibrionaceae; genus Vibrio; species Vibrio sagamiensis. Next base: position 53,110 of record NZ_BJXJ01000021.1, on the reverse strand, counting down.
CGCTTTTTTATTACTCCCTAGTCCCGCAAATAACACTGTCAATGCTGGCCACAAATAATTAACTATCGATACTTCAATTGATTGAGACCGTGTATGAGAATACCCTAAAGACAGTGCAAGAAACATTTCATAACACACAAACATAGCACCACCTAAGAGTAAATATCTGAGTGGAAAATTGGACAGTTTTGGAATGCCAACGACGACTAAAAGAACAAGGGAACTTAAAGAATACAAAGCTGCAGCGCCACCAACAGGGCCAAAATTTTCAGTCACAAGTCGAGTCATTCCTAACAGTCCGCTCCATGCTAAAATAGCAATGCATCCAAATACTGTAAACCGACCTTGTGACGATAACATATTCATTCTCTCTTGCACCTATAGTTGGGGGGTTGTTGCTCCTCAAATAACTTGAGGAGGTTGACTTGATGATCGACATTTCAAAGCATCTTAACCGGAAAATACAACATCTCTATAGGTTATTTTATAGAAAATGGTATAAATTACAAAATAATCCACCACATAGGTTAGCTTTAACGAAGTAAAAGATAGACTTCAAAAGTTTCACGGTTTGATAATATACATTTTTCTGTTCTAAAGCTTTCTTGCCCATGCTATTTTTGTTGTAACTTCTATCATTTTTAGTACTCTTCATAAACAATGAATACATCTATAAATAGTACTGAAACGAGCAAAAAAAACGCTCAAAAGCCGCATTTATTTGAGAATTCATCAAAAGCATACCACTCATAGAGTGACTAAATACAAATATTTGTCCATAGACTGCTAATATAGGTTGACTCTTACGGGATTTAACCTAGACTCGAACTCAGCTAGAAAGAAAGTTCTTTGTTTTCACATTTCGTTGGATTACTCGTAACTCCCCCGTCCTGTGGTACGCAATAGCAATTTATTTTTTCCACGCTATAAGCGCCGATTAGGCGAAGATTTACCCAAAATTAGATATTAGGAAATAGACATGTCTAACAAATCGACTGGTACAGTTAAGTGGTTCAACGAAACTAAAGGCTTCGGCTTTATCCAACAAGAAAATGGTCCAGACGTTTTCGCTCACTTCTCTGCAATTCAAGGCGACGGCTTCCGTACACTTATCGAAGGTCAGAAGGTTGAGTTCGAAATCACTCAAGGTCAAAAAGGTCCACAAGCTGAGAAAATCACTCTAGTTTAATCCTTACAGATTCTGATATGTAGCCAGCATTTTGCTGGCTATTTTTTTACCTTCAACATAATGAAATTAAAAATGGCTTTAAAACCAACAATTTACAAGTTTCGTATCGCGATTTCAGATATGAATCATGACTATTACGATTCCACAAATTTGATCATCGCACTCCACCCTTCCGAAAAACCTCAGCGAATGCTTGCCCGTATATTTGCATATTGCTTGAATGCTCAGAGCAACTTAGAGTTCACCAAAGGTTTATCGACTATTGAGGAGCCGGATTTATGGCATGTAAAAGATGATCAAAGTATTGCTAGCTGGATCGAGATTGGAGAGCCAGAGCCTGAACGAATAAAAAAAGCAACACGCCTCGCTCAGCATGTTAAAGTCTATACCTACAATACCAAAGCAACGGTTTGGTGGGAGAAAAATGCAGGTAAACTTAACATGCTACCTGTTGATGTCTTTAGTTTCGATTATGATACTATCGATACCGTTTCTCAGCATTTAGTTCGTGGTACAAACCTATCAATAATGATATCAGGCTCTTCTATATTTGTTGATATTAATGAACAACATATCGAACTCATCGTTAAAGAGCTGCAGGAAAATTATGTTTCTCAGTGATTTACTACAAGAGATGCAAGTCGAATGCATCTCAGCCATCAGTCAAAACAAAAATGTGCAAGATCATTGGATCACAACACAATCACCACTTTTCCAAAAAGTTTGTGAAAATAAGCCTCATATAGACGCAAAGTTACATTTGCTTGGATTACTGACGAAATCTCATATTGAAACAAGTGCTCAATACGAGCAAAGTGCATCACCATCACGGAAAATGCAGCAAGTTTTGAGTGAAACTTTGGGTGATCAATATGCCATAAAATTTAACAACCAAGTTTCTCAAGAGCTTATATTGGTCACACACCTTTGGTTGTACACTCAAGGTTATTTGCATATGGATGATACGCTTGCTTATGAACATGCGCTTCAGTCACAAAAGCTGCTAGGTCCTGAACTGTTATTCCAAAACATTGATACCGATGAACTATTAAATCAGTTTATTCAAAGTTACCAAATGGGTAAACAAGCAAACCCTAAGAAAGTGAGTGGTATTCTGCACTGGCTAAAAAAGTGTAAGAACTGGTTTTGTCACTAACATACAGCTGGTAAACTGTTTCAATATTATAGGCACAGACACTCTGTCTGAGTTTTCACATTATTATAAAGAGAATACGATGAAGCTAATTCGTTTAATTTTAGGCAAAATTATTTTAATTCTTAACGTAATTTTCTCTCCGCGAGGCGTGAAACGTTCACCTGAAGAACAGCAGCGTATTGATGAAAAAGCCAAAAACTATGCCCTCTATCAATTCGAAGCATGTCCTTTCTGCGTAAAAGTTAGAAGAGCAATGAAGCGTCAATCAGTCAACATTGAATTACGCGATGCAAAAAATGATCTCACTCACCGTCAAGCTTTAGAGCAAGGTGGCGGACGTGTTAAGGTACCTTGTTTACGCATTGATAAAGACGGCGAGACACAATGGCTTTATGAGTCCTCTGATATTATCGCCTACATAGAAAAAGAGTTTCGTTAACCACGTTTGTGAGTTAAAAACGTTCACCCTTTAGGAGTGTGTTACTGAGCCTGTTCTTACGTTAGACAACCTTCTTTTTATGAAAAATAAAAAGAGCCTACTATTTCACCTTGTTGTCTTGTTTGAATTCGACTCAGTGACCTCGCTCTGAATCAAGCATCTTGAAGTCACTTGGGTATAAATCCAGTGATTTCTTTTTTACTGGGAAACAATCAGGGTCAGTTCAGCTCTTCGATTACATGCTTTCCCACCAGCGGTTGCATTACTGCACTGCGGAGCAAATTCGCCAAAGCCGCGTGAGAACACTCTATGGCGAGGCAACTTCGTCGCGAGTAGCTGCTTTTCAACTTCTCTTGCTCTTTTCTCGGAAAGTCCATCGTTAAACGTAGCTTGACCGGTACTATCAGTATGCCCATCAATCACGACATCAATATCAGATGTTTCTGACAGGTAGTTGCCAAGTTGTCGTAACCAATCTTGAGAACGCAGAGAGAGCTTAACTGAACCAGACTCGAAATGAACCTGCTCTTTCAATTTAACCATCACGTGACCGCTATCGAGTGTTTCGTAAGCAATCTGATATCTATCCAAAAACATCTCCAAAGAGCTTAAGCCTTGAGAGTTATTGGGTAATGAACGCGGCGAAGGGACGCTATAGCGAGGCGTGGTTGAGTAAGTCTGCGCATTTCCCCAATTCGGATGCTTAAGTTGTGAGCTACTGCTTGGCGCCGTATCCAACATATCACCACCAAATGGAATCTCTGAACTGATGCTACCACAACCCGCAAGAAGAGCACATACGATTAAAAAACAATATTTCATACCATTACCAACGTCAAATTTATACGTGTCACTGTCACTGAGTAACTTCTCGAAATTTTGGGTATATTCAACCCAAGCGGTCAAAAACTTTACTGCTCTTTTAACTTATTAAGCACCTATCGTGCCAAAGTAGCTTACGCCTTGGGTATATTTTACTGTTCGACTTTAATGTAACAAGTCATTTTTAGGGTTCCCGTAACCTATGTTAATCGATAAACTAATGTCAGTTTCAATTTTCAGAGCATAAACATGATCAATTCTCTTTTGAAAAATGCCTTTCTAATTGCCACTGTTATAGGCTTAGTAGCATGTGATAACGGCAATAATCAGCCACAACTAGGCAAACAGTACCAAGCTTTGCCAACTGATCTTACTGAATACAACCTGCCTCCGCTAACAGAAGCCTTCTCCCTGAATTGTGGTCACTGTAGACAGATGGAACAGTTTATACCGCAAATAGAAGCCATTACCGAACAAAACATTAAAAAATTACATGTTACGTTCAACGAGAATGCTCAGATTAGCGCAATCATCTTTTACACCGCAGTAATGCAACTTAATGGAACACCTGACAAAGCATTTATGAGCGACCTATTCACTGTCGTGCAAATGAATGCCAATGCTGAACCAGAAGAACGCCAAGCAGCAGTAGACAATGTATTTCAGTCACGTAACTTGATCAGCCCTTATCAACTTAGTGATGAGCAAAAAGCCAAACTATTTCAATTAATGAAAGAAGCAGAAAAAGTTACAACAGTTGGCAATATTCATTCAGTTCCTATGTTCATCGTTAATGGCAAATACCAAGTATTAACTTCTGGTCATAATACACCAGAGTCGATTGCAAAAACGATTAACTACCTACTTCAACTACCAGAATAACTAAGGAGCCACTGTGTCTAAGTTTCTATTTCCAGCTATTATTTTCTTTCTTGCAGGCTTTTTTATTTACCGAACATGGACAACACATAAAGCGGCAGAGTCAAACTTTGCAGAAGGCCAGGCGTTTCTTTTAGAAAATGGCAAAAAAGAAGGGGTAATCACAACAGAAAGTGGCCTACAGTACCAAGTATTACAATCTGGCTCTGGCGAGGTTCATCCAGCACTGGGGAATAAAGTCAAAGTTCACTACCATGGTACATTAATCGATGGCACTGTCTTTGATAGCTCAGTTGAACGAGGTGAGCCTATTTCCTTTGGTTTAAAACAAGTAATTAAAGGTTGGCAAGAAGGTTTACAATACATGGTTACGGGAGAAAAAGTTCGCCTATTTGTCCCAAGTACGCTTGGTTATGGAAAAAGTGGCAGTGGACCGATTCCTCCAGCCAGTGTCCTTATTTTTGATGTTGAATTATTAGAGATAAACTAATTCCCCTATTTCATTCAGGTGCTTTCTGTACCCAAGTAACCTTTTACTTGGGTACTTAACCTTCACCTTTTTCTAAACCACATCAAATTAATTACTCTTCTATTACCAACCTCATAATGGTAGTGTAGTTCTAGCCATAAACTCTGAAGCATTATTTATACAGAAAAACATGATCACACTATCAAACTCAGTCGTTATTCAGGAATGGGAAGTTCAATTATCTGCTATTCGAGCCCAGGGAAATGGAGGTCAAAACGTAAACAAGGTTTCATCCGCGATCCATTTACGTTTTGATATCCATCATTCCGCACTACCTGAATCCTATAAACAGAAACTGTTATCACTTTCCGATCATCGAATTACAAAAGATGGTGTGATTATAATTAAAGCTCAACAATTTCGTACTCAAGAGCAAAACAAAGAAGATGCAATCCAACGTTTAAAAGTTTTGATCCTTTCAGCAACTCAAGAAAACAAAAAACGTATAGCAACCAAACCTACTCGTTCCTCTCAGCGGCGCAGGCTAGATAATAAAACGAAAAAAGCAACAAAAAAACAGCAACGTCAAAAAGTACAATTCTGACTGGAAAGTACAGCTAAGTAAACTCAAGTAAAATTAAAAGCAAAAAGAATGGAGCAGGCTGTAATTAAAGTAACCTAAAAATTATCTGGCCTTCAAGACACTTAGGATTTTTTTTAAAAGTACGCTATTATTCGCTTATCACAACCATTACAGAGAACACAAAGATGAATAGTAAATGGGAGAAACGCTTTTACCAAATGGCTGAGTTGGTTGCCTCGTGGAGCAAAGATCCTTCAACGCAAGTAGGTGCAGTAATTACAAAACAAAACCGCATCGTGTCAGTGGGGTTTAATGGTTACCCGCATGGAGTATCTGATAGCGTCGATACTGATGAAAGAGAACTCAAGTACCTCAAAACACTCCATGCAGAGGAAAATGCAATTTTATTTTCTAAACGAGATTTAGATGGCTGTGATATTTGGGTAACCCACTTTCCATGCCCTAATTGTGCAGCGAAGATTATTCAAACTGGTATTTCAAGAGTCAATTGCCCACAACAATCTGAAGATTTTTTATCTCGCTGGGCCGATAAAATTCAAGTCAGTCAAGATATGTTTGATCAAGCTGGTGTCAAAGTAAATTGGCTTAAACAAAATGATATCGAAGACGTTGATGTTCGATAAATTAGTTTTTAAGACATATCCTCGCGCAATAATAGCTAATACGTTTTATTATTAATAGTAGCTAGGATATATTTTTTATTGATTAAGTCCTATACTGTAACTAAAATGTATTTTTGCTGTTGAAGTATCTTATATTTTTAATCATTCATTATGTATCTTAGCAAGCTCATGATGAGTAAAACCAAAGCAGCAAATATATCAAGAATAGATACTCAACGTCTTCTAAATGGCACAGCATTTGCTAGTTCAATATAAGATTTTACGGAGACGCAATATGGCCACAGCAACACAAGCAAACATTAGTGCAGAATACGAAATTCGTTACTTTGAACAAGGTCAAATCATTGTCATAAAAGTATTAGCTAATAATAAACAAGAAGCACACCAATACTACTTAGACTCAGGTAAAACAAATAATAATCTATATTCTATCAGGCCAGATAAGTAAAATATTAAACTATTGACCTTCGCTAAGTGTAGGCACTCCCATTCTAATTTATCATTGCAAAATGCTTACTTCTTAGGCCATTATTCACTGAACATTTTGTTCATTGTTAAGTTATAAGTAGTTTACTTTCATTCATATTCTTGAAATTTACTTATAAGTTAATAACTAACTAATCCAGTAGTAATATTTTTATAATGGTAATTTAAATAATTATTAGCATGATACTACCATTATAAGAAATGGCGACAGATGTGCCGCCACGATTTTAATGGTATATGTGATTATGACTCTTGTATTGGTAAGACTTGCTTGGCATATTCACCAGGAGCTTGACGAATAACAGGATTCAGCTCTGAACCAATAGGGAATAAATCCACTTGCTCATCTGGATTAAACTGCATTAACCATTCATGCCAATGGACCCACCAAGAACCTTCTTTATGCTGTGCATTATTAAACCACTCATCAGCAGAGTCATCTAAATTATCGTTTAACCAATATCCATATTTATTTTGAGATGGGTGATTCACAATTCCAGCAATATGACCAGACTCACCTAAGATAAATGTCTTATTACCGCCTGTATTTAATGCCCCTCGGTAAGTACCTTGCCAAAGCGCAATATGATCTTCTTTAGTAGATACAAAATAGCTTGGAATCTTAATTTTATTTAAATCAATCCACACACCACCAATTTTAACACCCTTATCTTGTACTAACTTATTTTCAAGATAGAGTTCGCGTAACAAGAAGTTATGACATGCTGCCGTCACATTTGTGCTGTCACTATTCCAGTACAGAAGATCAAAGTCGACTGGACTATTGCCTTTGAGGTAATTATCTACATAATAATTCCAGTACAAACTATTTTCACGTAATAAACTGAACGTCACACTAAGAGAACGCCCATCCATATAACCTTTTGCGTCATTTTGTTTCTCAAGAGCACCAATAACAGTATCATTAATGTAAGCACCAACCTCACCAGGCTGAGAAAAGTCAAGCAAAGTAGTGAAAAACGAAGCCGATTTAATGCGCTTTTTCATTCTTTTGGCTGCATAGTAAGCCACAGTACTCGCTAAAACCGTACCACCAATACAATATCCTGCTGCATTGATCTGCTCATGACCAGTGATGTCTTCAATCGCTGCTACAGCTTTTGCAACACCGTCCGTTACATAATCTCCAAATTCCACTTTTGCTTGAGATACACCTGGGTTACGCCAAGAAATCATAAACACACAATGACCTTGCTCCAGCAACCAACGAACCATAGAGTTCTTCGCTGTAAGATCTAAAATATAGTATTTATTAATAAAAGGCGGCACAATCAGGAGTGGTGTCTCATTCACTTTCTTGGTTAACGGGCGATATTGAATTAGTTCAAATAATTCATTTTGATATACAACATCACCCGGAGTGGTTGCGATATCATCTCCCAAACGAAAAGCGTTGTTGTTCGTCATACGGACTTTTAAAATATCAGCGCTTGACTCAACATCTTCTTTTAATTTGTCTAAGCCCGCCAGTAAATTCTCACCATTTTGATCCAAAGTAAGCTTTAATAGCTCAGGATTTGTTGCAATGAAGTTGGAAGGGGAAAGAGCATTGATCGCTTGACGAGAGAAAAAGCTAATACGCTCTTTTGTTTTCTCATCAAGTCCTTCAATTGAATCTAAAGTATCTAAATACGTTTTACTAAACAATAAGTAGGATTGTTTTATAAAATTATACATAGCTTCATTTTGCCAAGCTTCATTAGTAAAACGCTTATCACCTTTTTCGGCCTCGATAACCTGTTTCTGGCTACCAGCTAAAGCAACATTTTGCCATATTTGTAACTGTTGCTCCCACCATTGTGCTTGCAGCTTTAAGATTGCACCTGGCTGATTAGCAGCCTGCTCAAATAATTTGGCGGAATCTTCAAAGTTCACTTCTTGCATGGCCTTATTTAAAGGAGAGTTAACGGCTGCCTTGTTTGATTCGAAATCATGCCACCATTGTTGGTTGGTTTCTTGAAGTTTAACAAGGTAGTCCGAAAAGAAGTGCTGAAACATAAATCTTACTCCTATTTTTTCGGAAAAATAACGCCGCCCTCAGAAAGAGGGCGGCGGAAAGCGAAAGAATTACGCTGGAGTTACAGTCTTAAGGTTTTCCGAAGTCAATTGTTCAACGTCCTCCTTGAACTCTTTAGCAATGGTTTGCAATTTGTTGCTGTCATCCATCATTTGCTGAGATAGCTTTGTTAGTACGCCAAGCTGTTGGCTATTAAAAGAAGCTAATGAAGTTACATCTTTTATCTCAGATACCGCTTTAATTTGGTTTAAACCAACTTCACTGTACGTACGAGCTGCATTAAGCTGGAGCTCTGTCAGAACTTCCACATTTTTGGTAATAAGTTTATTAAACTTAAAGTAAGGTTCTAAATTTTTTTCAGTTTGCTCGCTAAATGTTTTAAAAAAATCAGTATACATAGTATTTCTCCTAGAAAAATTGAATATTATTTGGATAATTATTTAATTGCTTTTAAAACCACAGCCGTACCCATACCGCCTCCCACGCATAGTGAAGCAACCCCGTACTGACTGTCTTGTTTTTGAAGTTCGTGAACTAACGTAACCAAAATGCGGTTTCCTGACGCACCGAGCGGATGCCCCAATGCGATAGCACCACCATTGACATTCGCCTTGTCTTGAATTGAGTTCACCGGTACTTGGTTCGTTTCTGCTAATTTATGGATAACCCCCAATGCCTGTGCCGCAAACGCTTCATTTAGTTCATATACATCGACGTCGCTGATTTGAAGCTCAGCTTTTTTGAGTGCTTTATTAACAGAATCGACTGGACCAAGTCCCATAATTTTAGGGTCCAAACCTGATTGTGCGTAGCTGACTACTTCTGCAATCGGCTTTAAATCATAAGCTTGTACTGCACTCTCAGAAGCCAAGACAATAGCACTTGAGCCATCGTTAATACCTGATGCATTGCCAGCTGTTACTGTGCCTTCACGATCAAATGCAGGGCGAAGTTTGCTCAAACCTTCTAAAGTAGCATTTGCTTTTGGGTATTCATCTGTATCAAATACCATCGTTTCACGTCGCAGTTTAATTTCAACAGGTACAATTTCATCTTTGAATTTACCCGCTTCAATAGCCGAAACAGCTTTCTGCTGACTACTTAATGCATAAACATCTTGCTGTTCACGGGTTAAACCTACTTCTTTGGCAATATTTTCCGCCGTCACACCCATATGGTATTGGTTATAAACGTCAGTTAAACCGTCTGAAATCAGAAGATCTTTGAGTTCCATATTGCCCATTTTGTTACCGTCGCGCACAGTACTAGGCACAATAAATGGAATCTGTGACATTACCTCAACCCCAGCAGCAACTACGATGGATGAATCACCACTTTTAATATGAGATACAGCATCCATCACCGCTTTCATGCCACTGCCACAAACCATATTGACGCTGTAAGCAGGTACTGTATCTGGAATTCCAGCAGCTAATGCTGCTTGGCGTCCAACACCCATCCCTTGTCCAGCTGAAATAACATTCCCAACGATAACCTCATCAACCTGAGCACTAGATACAGATGAAGCTTCTAACGCTCCTCGGATAGCAACAGCAGCGAGATCTCCAGCTGATATGCTTTTTAAGCTCCCACCAAATGCACCAATTGGTGTACGCTTAGCTGATACAATAAAGACCTTTTCCATCATACTGCCTCTTAATTCATGTATAAGCCGCCATTCACCGACAACGTTTCTCCAGTGATATAGGCTCCTGCATCACTCACTAAGAAACTAACAGATGCTGCAATTTCTTCAGGTGTTGCAAGACGTCTCATAGGAATCTGATTAGTGATCGATTCAAGAACTTCTGGCTTCATCTTTTCGACCATTGGTGTACCCGTGTATCCAGGTGCAATAACATTTACTGTCACACCAGACCTCGCTCCTTCGTAAGCTAAAGCCTTTGAGAAACCAATCATTCCGGCTTTGGCTGCTGAGTAGTTGACCTGACCAAACTGCCCTTTAAGACCATTGACAGACGATATATTAATAATTCTGCCACCACCTTTTTCGCACATTGCTGCGAATATAGGTTGGGTAACATTGAATAAGCTAGTCAGATTGGTATTAATCACGTCACTCCATGCCTCAAATGTCATCTTCTTGAATACACCATCACGAGTGATACCTGCATTATTAACGACAACGTCAATGGCTCCTTCTTCTCGGAGTATTCGTGATAGCTTTTCAGTACACTCAACAGTATTGGTTACATCTAGTTCAAGAAGATGGACTTGTCCTTGTTCATAACCTTTTTCATTAAACCACTCTAACGCACTCTCATATTTGCCTGTCGAATAGGTTGCAATAACAAGGTAACCATCTTTAACTAATTGAGAGGTTATTGCAGAACCGATCCCACCTTTCGATCCAGTGACCAAAGCGAGTTTTTTCATTCAAAGACTCCATTCTTAACAGCATTATAAAAAGTATACTTAACCTTTAAGTATTATTATTTACCTAAAGGCTTATAAACTTATAAAACAACCTTCACGGTCGTATTTAGGGTTAAATTAACCTAGTGATATTACATTTCAATTAAAAAAAACATTACTTTTGATAAAATTGATCGCAATCACATATAGAATGAAATATTGTAAATAAAGGAGTGAAACGTAAATATATGTTTAATTTGAAATTTAACCTTCAAACAACAAAAAAAAGTTTAATTTACAGCAACTTAAAAAAACAAGTCACTGTAAGTCAATATGTAAATTCAGATCACATCAAAGATATGAAATCCCATGTTTTAAATAATACCATCACTATCATAATTAATGATTAAAAAATCATAAGATGAGAGCGTATTTTTATCATTTTAACCAAGAAATTTATAAATTAATAAAGTGAATATAACAGTTGAATATTAAACACCTTCTAAGTTGTTAATTTCTATCAGTAGATAATCATTCTTTACTTTTATAAAAACAAATTACAAAAATCACAAAATTTATTATTAAATTTAATTTAATATACCCAAGTAACTTAAAATACCTGGGTACTAATAAATTAAACTTTAAGGGTTTATGTCAACTTCTAGATCTTGATAATGTTTTGTTTCTAACTTTAACCATTCAGGTAATACAGTACCTATAGATATAGATGACCATGTTCCAGATACGACTCCAATAAACATTGCTATAGAGAAGCCTGCTAATGCGCTGCCTCCCATCATCCAAAGAGCACTTACTGTAATCAACGTAGTTCCAGAAGTTACCATCGTCCTTGAGAAAGTCGCCAGAACGGCTTCATCGTTTATTTTTTCGGTTAACCAGTTTTGCTTTGTTTTCAATAATTCTCGTATTCGGTCTGCAATAATGATCGAGTCATTGAGTGAGTAACCTAAAATAGCCAAAATGGCAGCGAAGACCGTTAAGTTAAACTCCAGCTGCGTGAAAGCGAAAAATCCAAACACCAAAATAATATCGTGTGCTAGTGCACATAAAGCTCCACTTGCTAACCGCCACTCAAATCGAACACAGAGGTAGCCCAGAATCGATAAAATCGCAACCAACAAGGCAAGGCCTCCTTGTTCGTATAAGTCCTGACCTACCTGAGCCCCAACAATACTGTTACTAATAACTGATACTTGGCTCGAAATCGGTGTTAAGATCTCAGCAACACTTGGCAAAGACTTCGAGTCATCTGGTGCTGAATAGCGGATAATCCAGCGCCCTTCCTCTCCCGCTTTTATAACAGAAGCCGTGCCACCCAAATTGGGCTGAATTTGCTCCAATAGATCTTCACGAGTCAGATGCTTATCAACCTTAATTTCACTCACGATACCTCCGGTAAAATCAAGACCGAAATTAAGTCCTTTTAGGCTGAGTGCAAGTAATGAAGCCACGGTTAACAAAATCGAAATCAAAGTCGTAAGGTAACGTATCTTACGAATATTATTTTTTAGAAATGTAATCACTATTAAACCCTTACATCACGGCGGCCATCACGACCCCAAATTAAGTTGATCATTGCACGTGAAGCGAACACGCCGGTAAAAATACTGGTTAAGAGTCCAAGCCCCAAAGTCAATGCAAAGCCCTGTATTGGCCCATTACCGATCGCATACAAGATGAGAGCGGTAATCATGGTGGTAATGTTTGCATCCAAAATAGTCGCTAATGCGCTGTCAAAGCCTTTTTCTATGGCCTGAGCAAAACTACGGCCCTCTCGCATTTTGTCTTTAATGCGCTCGAAAATGATCACATTGGTATCTACCGCCATGCCCACAGTGAGGACTAAACCTGCAATGCCTGGCAGAGTCAAAACAGCGCCTGGAATCAATGCGATAAGTCCCAATAAACAAAGCATGTTGGCACATAATGCGGCGTTAGCAACCCAACCTAAGCGTCGATACCACATTGCCATAAATAAAAGAGTCATCCCTAAGCCAAGGCCAAGTGCTGCAAAACCATTCTCAATATTTTCAGCCCCCAAAGAAGCTCCGATCGTACGCTCTTCAACAATCGTTACAGGAGCCGTTAGTGAGCCAGCACGAAGCAAAAGTGCAAGTTGTTGAGCTTCTTGCATGCTACCAACACCAGTGATACGGAATTGACTTCCAAGTTGAGATTGAATGGTTGCAACACTAATGACACGCTCTGTCCGTTGAGTGACTCCCCGAGGATTCGTGGTGTATTCACGGTATACAGTGGCCATAGGTTTACCGATATGGTCAGCGGAAAAGTCGCTCATTTTTTTCCCGCCCGCTTGATCCAGTGAGATATTGACTTCAGGCATCCCCATATCGCCAACACCTGCACGAGCATTAACGATATGCTCTCCAGCAAGCACTGGTCGCTTATTAAGAATCACATTTTGCCCGGCAGTATCTTTTAATACCAAGTTACCTTGACGACTTGGTTCTGATTTGACTTCATAGAAAGCAAGACTTGCTGTAGCACCAATGACATTTTTTGCTTGACCCGGGTCTTGTACTCCCGGAAGCTCAATACGAATACTTTCCTTCCCTTGCCGCTGAACGAGTGCTTCGGTGATGCCAAGCTCTTCTATGCGACCACGCATAATTTTTAAATTTTGTTGCAGTGTGCTTGTTTGAAACTCTTGAACATAGAGCTCACTCGGTTGTACTTTTATTCCAGCGTCCACTGAAGTAACAATCCATCCTGGATAGTTTTGTTGAATAAGTGTTCTTACCGGTTGAAAACTGTTTGAATTACGCCCTCTTGCAATGATTGTGCTGCTTTCTGTACGCACTTGAACATCTCGAATTCGTAATTCACGCAGGTGGGATTTAATTTCATCAACTAACGCATTTCGTTGTTCTTCCAAAGCTTTATCAACATCGACATTCAATAGAAATTGAACACCGCCTCTTAAATCGAGACCTAGCTTTATCGGGTTAAAACCAAGTTTACTCAACCATTGAGGTGCGACAGAGACATACGAAAATGAGAGATTTTCTTTGTTAGCTAAATAATCGTTTAATATTTCTCTAGCTTTACTCTGAGTATCCTCGTCTGTAAAAACTACGGTTAATTTTTCATCTCTCTCATAAATCTGAGAAGGATTAATATCCTTTTCTATAAGTAGGTTCTTCAGCTTAAAAATAGATAGTAATTGATCCGATTCTTTATCTTGAGTTATCTGAATAGAAGGCTGTTCACCATACCATGTGGGTAAAGCACTCAATGTTAAGATCATAATCGTTACGATCAAAACGACATATTTCCATGTAGAATAATGATTCAATATATTCTTAGCTGCGTGTTTTGGAGTTTGTTTCTTCATATAAGTATCACTTCTCCACTTCATGTGGAGTTAAAATTAAAATGCCCCTCAATGCTTTTTACACACAGTCATACTATTGATTTTCAATAAGAAAAAATCGAGTTCATTAGAGCAGCTCACTAAAAGAAAAATGAGCTGATTATCGAATCAAAATTGATAAATAGCATCATAATACGACCTGGGGGATACCTTTAGACATATCATTCGGCTTGAAGATCAAAAGAAGATTTATCACGAAATGTCATTACTAACATGTGAAGTACATTTAATGAAAAGATACTAATCTAGATTACCTCAAACGACTGAACGCTAACGAAAGGTTTATAAGAAGAAATGTCCATTAAGAGCGACATAAAGAGCGTTGGTATCTTTCCAACCAGATACTCTATGATCACTTTTATAAGTATAGGAAATAGTTTGAAGAGAACGCCAATAAACGTCATTTTTTTGACTGAGAAGATTGATAACACTACTATTATCTGAAGAAGGCTTAAATGACTCAAGACTGATCTTGTAAGGAACACCTTGCCGTTGAGTTAACTGCCATCGTGACAAATTAACAATAGCAGGGGCATTACGATAAGCATTATCTTGTGAAATTGGTTCAGATACATCACCTTCTTTAAAGAACGCATCAGAATCAGCAACCAATGTATTAGTATTGTAGGCCTTCTTTAAAGAAAACAGGCCTTCACATGAGTCATCAGACTGATCGAAGTCGCTAAATTTTTCGGAATGATTACACTGACAAAGGCATCTAGACTCATTTTTTGCTTGTAAAGATCCTGATATCAATGACATTAGCATCATTGAAAGAATCAAGAAAAAGACGGTTCTGAACTTTACACGCATCATAAAACTCAAATCAAGATAAGTGAGGTAGCAACCATGTGGATAGTATGCCTATTATTTATTTTTCTCAATAGAAATATGCACACGTATCACCTAAATACCTTGTTCCACAACACCCTTGACGATATCATCGCCGGAATATTTCTTTTGTATCAACATTAAGATAAAGTTTATTACTTTGAGATAACCCCCCACAATAAATGAAATATACATTGTATTTTTTATAAGTGATCGACCTAACCCACCCTCCTAGCTCTTCAAAGTCTTCAGGTACACAGGTACCATTATCAAGAAGTTGTTGAGTCTTATCACGAAACAAATCTTTGTAATCAGAAAAGTTATCAGATTTTTTTAAATAACCATCAAGAATACTAAGCTTTTCTTGCTGGTTTAAATGAAGTGGCACATCTGAAAGTGCATTTGCTTCTATCCACTCTGATGTTGGCTTTTCACCTTCTCGGAGAACGATAAAGTCAGACAAGCGCAGCCACTCACCCTTGGATTCCAAAACGGATACTTTTTCCCCTTTATAAAGTGCTCTTACAATCAATGATTGCTTATCTGCTTGGCTATACACATTGGCTTTTGAACTGACAACATAATAATCAATAACTTTCTTCAAAGGCTCCTCTAGAGTCATTATTGGTTCTATATTCTTGTCATCAGTTGAGGTTTCTGCCGCTGCTTGAGTAACCTTTAAGTTTTCTTGTAGATCAACGTGCTCAACAAATAAAAAATAGTAGCCTCCACTAATTAACAACAAGGTCGCCGTGAGCGCTAGAAGCACTTTCTTCATCACTTTTCCTTTTTATTAGAGCTTTACTACCTATACAGTGTAAAAGTAACAACTTTATTGGAATATATAAGGTATTTGAATTCGTCTTTAACCAATCACTATATAAACCATCCGCTTCTACTTTCCAATAACACAAAAAAAAACAAATAAAAACCATTCTTTTACTCAAAGAATATTAATGAGCAATAATTGTGCAACATTCCTTATGTAAAGAGATACAGCTCACAAAAATATCTTTACTTATGGTCAATTTTTGGTTAGTTTAGCCATCAATACATTTTGTATAACGTCATTTATGGCTGGAGATGATACTCACATATGGTTATCAATCAATTAAGTAACATGGACTGTACTAATACTACCCAAGCCAAGTTTTTGTCAGTATTTAGACACGTTAAAGAGTTTGGTTCAATCAGTGATTTGGACCTTTGTAAGATTTTTGGTGAGACAATATGGAGCGATGGAATGGAATACCACTCATCCGCGTTCTCCTTCAAAGTGGATAGACAAACTGGTAATTGTGAAATATCAAGATATAAGCATCAGTAAATACTAAAGTAAAATTGTAACGGAGCCCGTCAAACAGCTCCGTTTTTTCTTATATTTTTCCCATTCAATCTCTTAAACATGTGTCGCTGACTCAGTATTTTGGGGATATTAATTCACCTTTTCTGGTGGTATTTCTTCAAAAAAACGCTGTTTGAAGTCAACAAATGCTTCATGAAATGCATTTTCTTTGATCGGTTTCAATATTACATAGTTAGCACCAGCAGCGATAAATGCATCATTGGTTTCCTTCGCTGTATCTGCTGTACAGGCATAGATAGGTGTGATTAACCCTAACTCTTGACGAATCTCTCGGGTGGTTTCAATCCCCCCCAAGTGAGGTAATTGGTTATCCATTAAAATCAAGTCATAGCGCTGATTTATTAAGTAACCTATTGCCTCTAGACCATCTTTGACCCATTCAACTCGCATTTTATATTTCTTGCAAAATGCTTGTAGGATAAAAGCATTTGTATGATTGTCTTCAACCAGAAGTATTTTTAAGCTTCTATTAAATAATTGCTCTGGCTTGACCCGTTGACTAACGCTCATTGTTCTTTGAATTCGCTCGTAATCTTTAACGGGTAAGCTCACAACAAAAGTGGTTCCTTCCCCTTTAGAACTTTTGACTTGTACATCACCCTCTAACATTTCTACTAGATTTTTTACAATCGTCAAACCAAGCCCACTGCCACCGTATTCACGAGTCGTCGTTGCTTCTTCTTGAACAAAAGGATCGAACATCTGATCAATCTTATTTGCATCGATCCCTATACCTGTATCAGTAATTTCAACCACTAAGATACTGTTATTAGAAAGATTACAATGCTCGAGATGCGCATGGATATAAATCCTGCCTTTTGGCGTAAATTTAACTGCATTACTGACCAAGTTGAATAATATTTGATTTAACCTTACTTGATCGGTAAATATTTCCACGTTGGGATCAAGTTTATTATCTATGATCAGCTCTACCTGTTTACTCTTACAAATAGGTCCATAAATATTTTCCAATGTTCGAATGGTATCGGTAAAAGAAAATGGATGTTTATGGATGTTAAACTTCCCTTGCTCAATTTTTGAGAAGTCCAAGATATCATTAAGCACTGATAACAAATGTTCACCGCTATGTCTAAGAACATCAATTTGATTTTTTTGTTCCATATCATTAGTGGAGTCTTGTAGTAATTGAGCCACACCAAGTATTCCATTAATTGGTGTACGTATCTCATGACTCATCTTAGCTAAAAAATCTGCTCGAGCTTGTGCTGACTGCTCTGCTTCTTTTCTCGCAATGTTACTTTGCTTTTCGGCTTCAATAAGTGTGGTGATATCTTGCCCTTGCACAATAATACCACTTATCATCCCATCCACTCTGATCGGTGATAAGTTCCAACGGTAAATTTTATTCCCAATAGGAACATTAACCCCTGTCAATGTTGCTCCTTGAGAAGCCATTTTAAGGTGAGGGGTTAACATTTCTTTGAAATTTTCTAATAAAGAAGGCTGCCCCTCTTCCAATACGAGAGCTTTTCGTGCTGCTGGGTTCATTTGGATTAGTATCCCAGCTTCTGACCATACCATGATTGGAGAAAGTGCGAAGTTGAAGAGATCTCGAAATGACTTTTTCTGCGCTTCAAGTTCTTCAAAAGTATTTTCAAGTGTCGACCCGATATGATCAAACTCAACGATATCTGATCCTTCAAAACGCTCAAAACCTGTTTCTTCCCTCGCGGAACGTGTGTAAGACATCAGTGAATCTAACTGACCTGACACTTTACTTTCTATCCATTCCTTAGTCATTAAAGCAATCATAATCATGCCAATAATCGATGAAAGCATGGCTAAAAGATGTTGAATTTGAAGTGTGACAACGCTTTGATTATCTTGTACTGTTAATAGACGCAAAGATGTTGCTACTGAGTTCAATTCAATTGGTGTCTCTATGACCAACAATTTATCCAATTTTTGTTGGGTATTTTTCCTTTCTATTACTTCGTAGACATCATAAGGCTCATCACTAGACAATGAATTTGCATAGGGAACATCATTTTCAACTAAGACAACGTTATCGACATTGCTCTCTCTTCTTAGCTTCTCCATCATAACGAAGTTGTTATCTAAAACTACGGCATTAAAAGAAAAACCTAACACCTGGCCGGCAGTAGGAGAAATAACAGGAACTCGTCGAATTAATATATGTTTAGGCCCAATATTTGAGGAAATAGTGACGTAATACCAATTATTACTGAAGGCAACTCTATCAACTAAGCTCTTTAATTTTTCGTCATCAACCCCATAAAAACTTGAATTGCCGTCATCCCATATTATTTCGCGATGATCAGTTAAAAAACGGAATTCTGGTGTATGTGATGGGTCACTTTGATCCAAACCAAGAAAGTAATAATTCAGTATCTCTTCATCTCGATTGTCGTAAAAATCACGAATTACTTTGCTTTTAGAGTTACTGTCATGATGTATTTGAATCGCTGAGAAGTGGCTATTATAGATATTGTGAATCAATGCTGAAGTCTGTTGCTTTGTTCTATCGACCTCATGCCAAATGATTTGCTTGGAAAAGTAATAGCTTTGGATAAAAATACCCAAAATAATTGGGGCAAGAACCAAGATGATAATTTTCGTGATAAGCGTCGCTAGAGAGCGACGCCTTTTTGTCTGTTGCTTTACTACCATCAATGATCTGAATACCTAAATGCCCGTTTTTTAAGTTCTTCGATTCTTTGAGGTGAGTCTTCTTTTGTCACAACTTCAAAGTCTCCAGAATAAACCGTAGGGACAGGTTTTCCTTCTAAATCCCATTTAATCGCTTCAGCCATAGCAATACCAGTATCATCATTCATACGCATAACAGTAATATCAAGGTCACCTTTTTGAATAGCATCTAACTCTGCAGAGCCACCTCCCCAGCCATTGATCAACACGTCTTTACGCCCAAGCTCTTTCAATGCCTCAACTGCCCCTAGAGCAACATCTGTTGAACAAGCATAAATGAAATCAACATTTGGGTATTGAATTAAACTTGCCTTTGCCGATTCATACCCAGACTCTTTCGTTGCTTTCGTGTAGTAAGCGGATTTAAGGTGAAACTTATTCTCTTTGTTAACCTGACGAATAAAAGTATCTCCTCTGACATCACTAATATACCCTTCAGAGAAATACAACACACTGTAAGGGGTGTTCTTTGGAAAACGTTCACCTAGCTTTTCAGCCAATTTTCTACTTCCTTGTGCATGATCAAAACCAATGTATAAAAAAGGTTGATGTTTATACCATTCTCGAACAGGTGTTGTTATATTTTGCAGTATAAGCTTAGTGTCAGTTGAATCTAGGACATGTTCAATAAACTTACGATGCCTTGTGGTATCTAAAGTAAAAATCAAGTAATCAGATTTACTCTCTAACGCCTCCATTAATGACAAACTTTGCTGCTTCACATCCGAGTTTGGCCGTGTAAAAACCTGACTTAACTGATAGTTAATATTAAGCTTATCCAAACGCTTTTCAAATGCTGCAATATTTCTTACCCAATAATCAGAAACCTGCTGCCCCGGATAAACAACGGATATCTTAATGGATTTATCTTTACTACCTATTAAAGGGGTTGGAGCCTTACGAACCACTTCAGATAAAGCATGAGTTAATGTTTTTTGTTCAGGGAATTCGTTGAGGTAGTCTTGATATGCCCAATAACCGTTAAGAACTTGTGAAGATTGTGAAACAGGAGAAACAAAAAATCCTGCTAGAGAGAATATGGAGGACAGTAATGCTTTTTTCATCTGTTGCTCTTTATCATTATTATTGAGCCTTTGGCTCTAATCGAATACCTAGCCAAGTCATCCTTTACTCTACTCACAATCATTTCCACCTATTGGATGAATGGCTAGAAGAATTAGACTCCCGTCAAACATCAAATATTTGAAATAATATATGAACTAAATCATCCTCTCTATTTGACTTAAATAAAGAACATTCTATTTACTTAAGCAAATTGCCCGACATGATACCTAGCTCATTATGAAAAAACAGTCAAATAGACACACAATGGAAAAAAAAAGGCAATTCCTCTATCTGATTAACAAAATTAAGTGAATGAATTGACTAATCTAACAATTAGAAATAATAGCCGCTTTGGGATGGTTACCAAGTAACTTTAAGGTGTCTTATCCAACAAAAAGAACCAAATGTACTCATAAGATTGAGTGTATTATTCGTCCATTTTGATCAATGTGGATAACTGCCTCATTACAAACTAACTGCTCTTTTTTTTGCTTGCTTAGCTGCTTGATGAAATATTCAACCTTCATTGCAGTACTTTTATTGTCAAAAGCACATGACCATTCTAACTGAAGCGGTCCTTTACCTTTAAGTGCCTTGGCGCCTTTACCTTCTTGGTGCATACGAAAGCGGCGAGTTAAGTCATTCGTCACGCCGCAATACAAGGCGTTACTTTTATTGCGTATTAAATATGTATACCAGCGGGCTTCAATGGTATAACTCATAAAAGTAAGGCGTTGACCTGTTCTTTTAAAACTTCCACTTCTTTGCGCAGCGCTAAAACTTCTTCTTCTAACTGATTCATTCGTTCTGAACCATTAGCTGATTGAGTCTGTGGAGACAGACTCGCTAGCTTCTGTATATCCACAGGACCACAAAATAAGTGCATGTAACGAGATTCTCGTTTTCCAGCCTCACGAGGAAGCTTCACAACGTAAGTACCTCTTTCTTCATTTGCTAGTTGATCTAAAATACTCTCGACTTCACCGACATCTTTAAACAATGTTAAGCGAGTCGTACGAGTGCGAATCTCGCCCGGTGTTTGAGCACCTCGCAACAACATACAGCATACAATTCCTTTCTCTTGATTAGAAAGCTTAATATCTCCAAATTCAGTATTGCAAAAACGGTGCTGGTATTTACTTACTCGACTATTAAATCCACTTTCATCACTGACTAATCGGCGTTCTATAAGCGCATTAACTGCATCTAATACCTCAGCTTCAGATAAACTCATGACAGGTTCACGATTACTTTTTTGATTACAAGCATTTGTTAAGGCATTAAGGCTAAGTGGGTACTGATCTGGTGTCGTTACTTCTTTTTCTATTAAACAGCCAATGATCCTTGCTTCGGTTACTGTCAGTTCAATTTTCATCATAAAGTTCCTTGATTATGTTAAAATCAACAAGTCATGTTGCTTAAGACATTTTTATAACAGCTGAAATCTAATGCTCAAGTAAAATCGTCACCTTTGTCATGTGGCCATTTTCATCGATGACCACCACTTTAGAGCGGTTAAGTTCAACTTCAGTAAGTTCAAGCTGTTCCCTTGCGGTAATGTAAGCAGCTTTAAGCTTTTCAACCATTGATACTTCCTTCTGATCGTCAACCAGATACTTTATTTGTTCATTTAATTTTCCAGAATTCATCTCATACTTCATTCGTTATCTGGCGTAATATTGATAATATAGCGAAGGTCTGATAATGACAACGCTTCAAATACACTGATAAGGTAAAGTTGTTCCCTACATACAACCACAATCGATGAATAAATAACCAATCTTTTGTACCCTTTGATCTAAATACTGTTATGGCATGAGATGTTGTGCTTTAATCAGTCCAGAAGTTGTCAATTTAGGAAAAGAACCATGAGTAGCGTATTTGAAATCGTGAACCAAGCTCGCCGTAAGAACAAACTGAAACGTGAACTACTTGATAATGAGAAAAAAGTTCGTGATAATCGTAAACGTGTAGACCTACTTGAAAATCTACTTGATTACATCAAACCAGAAATGACACACGATGAAATTCTAGTCATTATCAAAAATATGAAAGCTGATTACGAAGACCGTGTCGATGATCACATTATCAAAAGTGCTGAACTCTCGAAAGCACGACGTGATATCAGCCGCCGTATTCGTGAACTAACAGAAGAAGATAAACAAGTAACTGGCAAAAAATAACTAAAGCATTCCAACCCTAAAGCCCTCGAATAAAATATTTTTAATCGGGGGCTGTACTGTTTATTTGGGTTAATGGTTCAAAAAGAGAGGATACTTTGTCACAGAGCAGGTCTGTGTGTACAATGAACTCTTATTTTTAGAACTAGCAATATAATTATGTCTTCAGCCCAACCAACCTCGCCTTCGGTTTTAGCCAAGCAGTTATTTAGTATGACATGGCCAATGTTGTTCGGCGGCCTTTCTTTGTTGAGTTTTCAATTGGTCGATAGTGCCTTTATTGGACAACTTGGCGTAAACCCTTTAGCGACTCAGGGATTCACTCTCCCGCTGCAAATGATCATTATTGGCATACAAGTTGGATTAGGTATCGCCACAACAGCAGTTATTGCCAAAGCACTAGGCGCAAACGAACGTCATTACGCTAATCAACTAGCAGGACTTGTACTTGTTATTGGTTCAATCGGCGTGGCTGTATTTGGCTTAATACTCTGGTTATTGAGAGACATCATCCTATCTTTGTTGGGTGCGCCAGAGACCATAATGCCAATCATTGATAGCTATTGGCCTTGGTGGTTACTTAGTGCTTGGGTCGGTGCCGTTTTATATTTCTATTACAGCATTTGTCGTGCCAACGGAAATACAATGCTACCTGGTAGTATGATGATGTTAACCAGTTTAATTAATATGCTGCTTGACCCTTTATTTATCTTTACTTTTGATTTGGGTATAAATGGCGCAGCAATCGCTACTGTTGTTGCTTTTGGGATTGGTATTTTGATCGTTGCCCCCCGTGTACAAAAAAAGCATTGGTGCAACTTTCAGTGGCATAATCTCAACATTATGAATAGTATCAAAACAATTGGTAATATAATGGGGCCTGCAATGGTAAGCCAATTATTACCGCCTCTTTCATCTATGCTTGCCACGAAATTAATCGCTGGTTTTGGCACTGCAGCTGTCGCTTCTTGGGCCCTTGGTTCTCGCTATGAGTTTTTTGCAATTGTCTCTGTCTTAGCATTAACCATGTCGATGCCTCCTATGATTGGGCGTCTATTAGGTGCTAAAAATTATGTTGATATTCATACTTTAGTATTGATTGCGGTAAAATTTATTTTAGGTTTCCAATTGCTTATTGCTGTCATCACATTTTTTCTAGCAACACCACTATCACTGTTAATGACTGCAGACTTAAAAGTAGAACAAATCTTAGAAATTCACTTGATGATTGTTCCTATCAGTTTAGGTTCTCTCGGAGTCTGCATGCTTATGGTATCTGTATGTAATGCTCTCTGTCGCCCCTACAACGCACTGACTATATCTGCATTACGACTATTTGTGTTCTTTTTACCATGCCTTTGGGTCGGTGCTTTAACGAGTGAAATGAAAGGCTTACTGATTGGTGCATGTATCGGTAATTTACTTGCCGGACTTACTGCTTACTTTATCTACCGCAGAACCATTACAAAGTTGATTGACGCATAATACTTAAAAAGACATGCCCAAGTCTCTTCAAGACACTTGGGCATATGAAATGTGACTTAACGCAAAATTTCACCGACCTCATAAAATCCTCAGAACTCTCTTAACCGCATAGAAAAAATGAAATATAGTACGTCGTTTTACAAAGAGTTATCTTTGTTTCTTCTTTGAGAAAAAATAATTTCTGATCACACTTTCCTCAAAAAATTATGCCTTTTTGACAACATTAATTCTAAAAATAAATATTTCTCTTGAAAAATAAGTTACTTAAAAACAGCATAGACTTGCATTATCACGGTTATCTATAAGAGATATAGCCCAATAAAAACATCTAACTTATCGATTTTAGGGGACCTTTATTTTCCTAGCAGAATAAGGGGACTCACACTACAATCCGCCCGAAAAATATAAGTCAATTCCTAAATGACACTTAAAGACTAATGTTGTAGCCCTACTTTCAAGGTAGCGTCGCAAAGCAAGGTCAGCCTACAATAAACGTGAAAGGTCAAAATCAATGAGTCCAGAGAAATATCACCAAGACTGGCAAACAAGCCAAACGATTGCGGAGTCTATTTCCCCTTTAATTGGCAAATTATATCGAGAGAAAGGTATCGAAATCATACTATTTGGTAAAACACTGATTAACGCTACGACTATCGATATACTTAAGACTCACCGTATAGCCAAGCGCTATACTGGTTATCCATTGCCATTAGAACAGACCATGCCAATCATCAAAGCATTGTGCGAGATAGATGTTGCATCTTGCCGAATTGATATCGGACAGATGGCCGAAATGTATTGGAATAATCACGAAGACACATCAGGATTAAATGATTTCTTACAAACCGCGTTGATTGGTGCTCGTGATGAAGCATCCCCAATGCTTTCTAGAAACGTAGTGCTCTACGGGTTTGGACGTATTGGTCGACTTCTCACTCGTTTACTTGTTGAAAAAAGCGGGCCAGGCTATCCTTTGTGCCTGAAGGCAATAGTAGTTCGTGGTGGTCAAAAAGGGGACTTAGAAAAAAGAGCAAGCCTGCTCCGTAGAGATTCTGTCCACGGTCAATTCAACGGCAGTATTGTAGTCGACGAGAGTCGCAAGGCATTAATTATTAATGGCAACTATATCCAAATCATATATGCCAACAACCCAAGTGATGTCGATTACTCAGTTTATGGTATCAATAACGCATTAATCGTAGACAATACTGGCGTTTGGCGCAATACAGAAGGCCTGAGTCAGCACTTAACCTGTAAAGGCGCGGAAAAAGTACTTTTAACTGCACCTGGCAAAGGGGATATTAAAAATGTTGTTTTTGGTGTCAATGAATCCGTTATCAATGATGAAGACACTATCATTTCAGCCGCCAGCTGTACCACTAATGCCATTACTCCGGTCTTAAAAGCATTACATGATAAATACCAAGTCTTGTCAGGTCATATTGAGACTGTTCATTCATATACAAATGACCAAAACTTGATTGATAATTTTCATTCAGGAGATCGTAGAGGCCGAAGCGCATCACTGAATATGGTATTGACCTCGACAGGTGCAGCAAAAGCCGTCGCTAAAGCGCTACCAGAACTTGCAGGAAAGCTCACAGGTAATTCGATTAGAGTTCCGACACCCAACGTATCAATGGCGGTTGCTAATCTAAATCTTGGTAGTACAGTAGAGCGAGAGTCGCTAAATGAATACCTCAAAGAAATAGCTCTTAATTCAAACTTATCAGCACAAATTGATTACACAGATTCTACCGAGATCGTATCAAGTGATTTAGTTGGATCACGTCATGCTGGCGTAGTTGATGGCCAGGCAACGATTGCTCAAGACAAACGCTGTGTACTATATATATGGTACGACAATGAATTTGGCTACAGTTGCCAAGTAGTACACTGCATGGAACAAATGATGGGGGTTCGTTACCAAACTTTTCCTAAGTAATTCAACTTTGCTCCACAATGTTAACGCTATGCGGTAATCAGCATCGCTGATGCATTTGCTTAAATTATAATATTAAAAACACCATCAAT
The DNA here is from genome assembly GCF_007990935.1 of Vibrio sagamiensis NBRC 104589. GTDB lineage: Bacteria > Pseudomonadota > Gammaproteobacteria > Enterobacterales > Vibrionaceae > Vibrio > Vibrio sagamiensis. The sequence continues at coordinate 26,962 of NZ_BJXJ01000021.1, read as the reverse complement.
AAAACAAACTCATTTTTGCCCGATACAAATATCGGGCTTTTCTATTCAATATTACCCATGAAAAAATACTGTTTTAAACATACCTTTTAGCAATGAGTGAGTAATGTACCTCAATTAAACTGAATGACATTACATTCATGCTCTGTTCATATTCAATAATGTAGAGTAATTCCATAAGCTCAGCAAACTCGTTTAATAATGACGACTTGACGAGAGTTGAGGACAATAGTCTACAAGAGGGCATAATTATGAATCGAATTATCGTTATTGCATTAGCTACCATAACGGGTCTATTAACGTTAACATTTAGCCTGCTCATTGCTATCCCAGTTGCAATTGCTGCTATCATCACTGGTAAGCGTATCGAAAAAAAAATCAAAGATGTGCAAGAGACTTATGAATTTGATACAAGTAAAAATGAGGCGATAGAAGGTGAGTACGAAGAAGTTCATCGCTAAAGTTTTTCGCTACACCTTAATCCAGCCGTTGAGGTGTAGCATTTTAGGAGTGACTTTGAGGTAGCACTTACTGATTTACACATCGGGTATTTCATGTGTCCAATAAAGCATAAACACAGAAACAGTAGATAAAATAATAGGTAGCATCAAAGCAAAATCCAATGGCATAGACATCGCTTTAGCCCCTGTAACACCTCCTAAAAATATAGAAGCCCACAATAAAAATGAATGCTTTAAATCACTACTTTCACTCTTTCTCATAATCAATAGTGCTAACGAACGCCCAGTGTTGACCAAGAAGCCCGTTGCAAATGTTAGTGGTATGGCTTGTTTTATCGTAACTCGAAGGGCAATATTTTGAATTCCCATAGCAAAGCTTAGTAATAAATTTGTCACGATGGGAGGAGTAATATGAGTAATTAAGACCGTGAATGACAGAAGCAAAACAACGAAAAGCATAATAATACATCGATAATAAGGCGCAGCACTCAAAGCAATCACCTCACCAAATAAAGCCCCGAGAATAAATAGACAAATCACTCCAGCATAATACCAAACTCTCGAGTCAATTGGCTCATTTAGTAAAATACCAACATGAGTCGTATTTCCACTCATAAACGAAACGAACAAGCCATTTTGTAAGTGTAAAAAACCAATAACATCAACTGTTCCTGCAATAAAGAGTAGGAAAAACGGCATAAACGATAAGAGTTTTTTTTTATCCATGAGCGTCCTTTTCCTCACAATCCATATTCAATATTCTATCTCACAACAGCGTACTAAAAGCAAAGACAGTTAATATAAAAAATTTATTGTATATCAGGATAGTACAGTAATTCTGCTCTTGCCGATTTACGTTCGTAAAATAAACAAAACTACATATTCATTACGATCACTCGTACTGCAAGTAAAACTAGGATCACACCTGTCAATTTGTCGATCAAAACAGCTTTGGAACGGATTTTATCAACGACACGTATATCGGATAAAACCATAGTGACAAATGTGTACCACAAACCATCGATAAGAAATGGCAAGGAGACGATGGTAACTTTAACGCCGATTGGACTATCTAAAGAAATAAATTGACTAAATAAGGCGGTGAAGAATATGGCGATCTTAGGGCTTAAGATAGCCATAAAGAACCCTTGCCGCGCAGCTTTCATGACAGATGTTGCTTGAGTTGACTCTAATTTTTCAGATATCCCACCTTTGGAGCGTAAAGCATTGATACCTAAATAAATCAAATATAAAGCACCGAGAATCGTAATCGTTTTAAATATAATAGGGCTCTGGCGAAGCACTATTGCTAAACCAAGCAATGTCAAACCAGCATACATAGCGATCCCCAATGCATGCGCCCATGCTGTTGCCAAACCATGAATTCGGCCGCCAGATAACGCATGTTTAGCAACAATCGCTAAGCTCGGTCCAGGAGACATTGCTCCTAGCAAGCAGATAATAAACAGTGATATTAAGTCAGAAAAAATCATTTAAGTTAACCTCAAGTAGAGCAAGTCATTAATTTACTATTATTTTCATTTGTATCCAAATACGCATTTCAAACGTATAAGGTTACCGATAGATCATGTTCGATCAAGCAGTCAAGTTACTCATAATGGGGAATAAGCTTTATAGAAAGAGAGTCATTTATGCGATCAAAAGAAAGAAACCTACCAACAAATCAAGCCCTAAGATTAGGGAAAATTGCTTCTTTAGCCACTCGTGTTGCTGGCAATATGCTTGCTGAAGGGACCAAACAAATTGTTCAAGGTAACAAGCCCAAAGCAAGAGATTTATTATTGACACCACAAAACATTACACGTTTGACCGAGCAGTTGGCTCATTTACGAGGGGCAGCTATGAAGCTAGGACAGATGTTATCAATGGATTCCGGAGACTTACTCGTACCTGAACTGGCTATCCTTCTTTCTCGACTTCGCTCTAACGCCGATCCAATGCCTGCTAAACAACTCAGTGAAACTTTAGAAAAAGCATTAGGTAGCCACTGGAAATCCGAGTTTTTATCATTTAACTTTAAACCTATTGCCAGTGCTTCTATTGGCCAAGTTCATCAAGCTTATAGTGAGATTGGGGATAAATTAGCAGTAAAAGTACAATATCCGGGAATAAAGAAAAGTATTAATAGTGACATTAATAACGTTGGGTTACTGCTCAAAATGGTTGGGTTAATCCCAGAGTCAGTTGATATTAAGTTACTCCTCGAGGAAGCAAAAATTCAACTTCATTATGAAGCTGACTACGTGCGTGAAGCAGAATACATTCAACGTTATCGCGAATTACTCAACCCTTACCCACAATTTAAAGTACCAAAAACCTATCCACGAAGCTGTAGTGAATCTGTACTGACGATGTCATTTACCGAAGGGATCGCTATAGAAGAGGCTACACAATTTAATCAAGAGACTCGTGACTTCATAATGCGAAATTTGATGCATTTGATGTTTCGTGAACTTTTCGAGTTCAAAATCATTCAAACTGACCCTAATTTTGCTAACTACGTATTTAATCAAGAGACTCGTCAAATTGGTCTGTTAGACTTCGGAGCAACACGTGAATATAGTGATATTGTCAGTTTAGGGTACCTTAAAGCCTTTTCAGCCGTGATTAATAACAACGAACAAGAATTAAACATTGCCTTGGAAAGCATTGGTTTTTTCAGTCAAAAAATCTTGCCTGAACAGCGTCAAGCTGTTCTCGAATTAGTTAAGCTTGCATGTGAGCCTATGAGGGTTAACTCACCTTATGATTTTGGCAAAAGTGAATTAGCACACAAATTACGTGATGCGAGTGCGATGCTGAGTATGGAAAAAGATTATTGGCACACCCCACCAGCAGATGCCTTGTTTTTACATAGAAAAATTGCAGGGATGTATCTTCTCGCAGCTAGAATAGGAGCAAGAGTGAATGTGCGTGAATTAATTGAACTCTTCTTTTAATCATCAAAAATGCCAATAGTAATAAAAGTTAACAAAGTCACTAGCATTTTACTCTTTTTTTGCACTTTGCAATTCCATTTTGCGAAAAATTGACACCTATTGCAGCGCAAAACGCGTGGAATGGCACATTGATTAAAGACAAAAGTTGGCACGTAATATGCTTATTTAAAGGAGTGGCCCTTTTAAGCCAAGGGTCACCTAGCCAACTGACGTTGTTAGTGAATACTTATTGTTCACGGTTATATATGCCAATTGCTTTGTGCAGTTGGCTTTTTTTATTCTACAATAATGTCAGTAATACCTCTTTTTCCAGAAACCCCTCCTTCCAATTCATAAATACAAATCAATCAATTGTTCATTTGACTGTAAGAAAATTTAATATTAATAAAATAATCCAAATAAAAAGATTGACTATATATTTCATACAAACATAATAATTTAATATTGTGGCGTAAGCTATATTAATGTCATTATAATTGGAGTTAACCATGGCTAAAGATAATAACTATAGTTTTGAGTCAGTACCTCATTCTGAAAAAAAAGGGGTATTCACATTAACGATGATTATGCTTGGACTTACTTTCTTTTCAGCCAGTATATGGGCAGGTAATGCACTATTTTCCTCCATGACTAATGTCAATTTTTTTCTATCTGTTTTAATTGGGAACATACTTCTTGGTTTTTATGCTGCTTGTCTTAGTTATATAGGATCTTATACAGGTCTTTCTACTTATATGCTCGCTCGACACTCATTCGGAAGTAAAGGTTTTTGGTTACCATCTGTTATTATTGGCCTTATTCAAATAGGTTGGTTCGGCATTGGTATTGCTATATTTGCAGTCCTCATTCACAAAGCTACTGACATAGATCTTAATACTTTACTTTTTATTTCTGGTTTAGTCATGACCTCTACTGTCTATTTTGGTTTATATTCAATCATGCTTTTAGCAGCAATTGCTGTACCATCTATCGCTATCTTAGGTTGCTATTCTGTTGTAGATACCGTGGAGCACTTTGGCAATTCACTTACCTTAAATGCCGAATTATCGAATAAAAATATAGACTTATCAGTCGCTATAGCTATGGTCATAGGCTCCTTTATTGGCGCTGGAACAGTGACATCCGACTTTGCTCGTTATAGTAAGACACCTCGAAGTGCCGTAACCATTACTTTTCTTGCTTTTTTTATCGGTAACTCTTTAATGTTTTTTTTTGGTGCATTTGGAGATGTAAATGGAGGGCTTAATAACATCTCTGAAAAGGTAGTATCACAAGGCATATTTATTCCAGCAACTACAATTCTAATACTAAGTATTTGGACAACAAATAATCATGCTCTCTATTCATCAGGGCTTGCATTTTCAACAATAACTGGAATAAAAAGTAAACCAATATCTGTTATAAATGGTTTAGTTGGTACTTTACTCTCTCTTTGGCTATATGAGAATTTTTTAGACTGGATAACTATCGTATCCTATATTTTACCAAGTATCGGTGGGATAATTATTTCTGATTTTTTAATTAAGAGAAAAAAATATTATAATTTACATAAAAAACAATATCAGCCAATAAATTGGCCAAGCATAATCGCACTTTTTATTGGTGTAATATCCGGTTTAATTTTGCCTGGGATTGTACCAATTAATACATTAATAATCAGTATCGTTAGTTATCTGATCTGCGACTATATATCTAATAAAGAGCTTTACTTGTCGAAAAGCCCTAAACTAACTTGAAGAATGTCAGTAATCACTCGATGCTCTTCTATTTAAGACTCATTGAGTACCATTCTTTACGCTACTGAAACTGTTCAGACTTTAATCATCAAACATAATAGGTTAGACCTAAAATTGAATAATATCCTCTATTCACTATTAAAAATGCTGCGCCACCTAACACTTTTTCAAATAATATGGAAAAAGTTAACAAAATCAGTAAGAAACAATTGCATAGAAGGACAATAAACATTAAAGTTATCACCATAAAGAGCTTTAAAGTACAAGCATAAGCTTTCAACACAGTACTAACAACGTCAAATCAATATTAAAAACTAATTAAAACTAAAGTATCAAGAGCCAACAATTTACTGTTGGCTCTTTTTTAATGACTTCTACCCCATACCCAAGAGACTATCTTAATCAGATACATTGACGCCCCGTTACTTACCTGCTTCATTAGTATTAAGATTATAAGAAAAGTGATGTTATGTCTGACAGCCATATCGTAATCAAAGAGCTTAAACGCCAGCTCAAACATGCAAACATACACTATGTAGATATAGCGCAACACTTAAATCTGAGTGAGGGTTCGGTAAAACGCCTCTTAGCTAAGGGAAGCCAAATCAGCTTAGAGCGCTTAGAACATATATGCCAGTTGATAGGGCTTGATATGATAGAGTTAGTTAAGCTATCAGCGGAACATAACAAAGGTTTGGAGACCTTAACCATAGAGCAAGAGCAATGTTTGGTTGATGATAAAGGGCTCTTGCTCGTCGCAGTTTGCGTTATTAACGGCTACCTCTTCGAAGAAATCACTCAACAATATACCTACAACGAATTAGAATTGGTTCAAAAGTTAGCAGCTCTCGACAAGCTAAATATTATTGAGTTATTACCCGATAACAAAATTCGTTTACGCATTTCTCCTACTTTTAAATGGCAGCCAGGAGGGCCGATTCAACACTTTTTCCAACAACAGGTCCAAGATGCTTTTTTTCACAGTACTTTCTGTGGTGAAGATGAGAAACTTGTGATGGCTACAGGATTAATGAGCCTACCTTCCAATAAAAAAATTCAGCAAAGATTACAAAAAGTTATTAGTGAATTTTATCAAACATGTCGTGAAGATAGTACTTTAGAAATGGACGAAAAACATGGTACTTCACTAGTGTTGGCCATGCGACGCTGGACCTTCCCTCTTTTTGATGATTTGGAACATTAATAACTAGAAAAATTAATGATTGAACACGCTAAATCACTTGCAGCAGTAACCTAGACTCGAATAATTAACACTACCATCATGAAGTATCATTATACGTTACTTAAGGTCACGTCCAAAGAGACTTTATCACCATGACTGGTTTCACAGGATATAGTATCTATATACTCAAATTATCGCATCGAAAGATTTTTTAATCGGAGCCTATATGCTGTTCACAAAACGCTTTTTCCCTTACTTCGTCACCCAGAGTCTGGGGGCGTTGAACGATAACATTTATAAAAACCTACTCTTGTTGATGGTTACGTATCAATATATTGATCACTTACCCATGCCCGTTGATATGTTCGTTAATTTAGCTGCGGGGCTTTTTATTCTGCCATTCTTTTTATTCTCAGCTCATGCTGGTGCTGTTGCTGACAATATGGACAAAGCTAAGCTGATTCAGCGCCTAAAAATTCTAGAGCTCCTGATTATGTTGTGTGCTGCCGCTGCCATAACGATGCAAAATGCTATCTTGATGCTAATGCTATTATTCATGACAGGGACTCAATCTGCCTACTTTGGTCCAGTTAAATACGCTCTTTTACCTCAAGCCTTAAAGCCGGATGAATTGGTGCAAGGTAATGCCTGGGTTGAAGTCGGTACCTTCCTATCTATTCTTACAGGTACATTAAGCGCAGGTCTACTTTTAACCAGCGATAAGGGGTTATTAATAGCATCAGTGCTCGTGGTGTTGCTATCCTTCCTAGGTTTAATCAGTAGTTTTAACATTCCTTCTCTACCGTCTAAAACTCATGAGAAAGTTAAATTCGAGCCAATTACAGGTCTGAAAGAAACCCTTAGAGTAGCCAAAAAGCAACGTGGTATTTGGATGTCAATATTAGCCATCAGTTGGTTTTGGTTTATGGGCGCCACTTACCTGACTCAATTCCCAAACTTTGCCCGTGAACATTTGTTTGCTGACAGTACTGTGGTCTCTTTATTGCTGGCTCTTTTTTCAGTTGGTATTGCTTCAGGCTCTTGGCTATGTAGCAAACTGTCATTCAATCAAGTTGAATTGGGCATACTGCCTTTTGGCGTGCTTGGATTAACATTATTTAGTGCTGACTTGTTATGGGCTGTTCCTGATATGGCCAGCTTTCCTGATCATTATTACAATCTACAAAGCTTCGTCAGCCAATCCGAGCACTTTAGAGTGATGTTCGATCTCTTTTTGATTGGTGTGAGTGGCGGTGTATTTATTGTTCCACTTTATTCTTTCATTCAATCTCGTTCTGAAGATGATGAATGTGCGCGCTCAATTGCTGCGAATAACATCATGAACGCTCTATTCATGGTAAGTTCTTCTATTGTTTCTATTGTCGTTTTATCTATATTAAATCTTTCGATTGTTGAGCTTTTTGCATTTATGGCGGCTGTTAACTTTATCGTTGCCGTCTATGTTTACAAACAAGTGCCTGAATTTACGCAGCGTTTCATTAGCTACCTGATCAGCCACGTGATGTACAGGGTTTCCATCAGAGGACGTCAATACATACCACAACAAGGGGCAGCCCTTCTTGTTGCGAACCATGTTAGCTATGTAGATGCATTAATATTAATGGGTGCTTCTACTCGACCTGTTCGATTCGTTATGGACAAATCAATCAGTGATTTGCCTGTTTTGAAATATGTCTTCAGGCATGCTGGTGTCATCCCTATTTGTTCACCAAAAAGATGCGCAAAGACGTATGAATTTGCATTTCACACGATCGAGCAAGCCCTGCATAACGGTGAACTGGTCTGTATTTTTCCTGAAGGTAAGCTCACAACAAATGGCCAATTGAATGAGTTCAAGCCTGGCGTTGAAAAAATTCTCGCTCACACTCCGGTACCCGTCATTCCTGTTGCATTAAATGGATTGTGGGGATCTTTTTTTAGTCATAAAAACGGACACGCTCTAACCTCACGCCCAACTCGCTTTTGGTCAAGAGTGGAAGTAAATATTGGTGAGGTGCTTCAATCAGATCAGCTCACCAAAGATTCATTGCAACTTGAAGTACAACGTTTACGCTCGAATCAGTTAGCTTAACGAATTTAAATGAATGGGATTGGCTCTCAAAGGCGACAGAGATTATACCTAAGAGTTTTCTAGGAGCTGTGCATGAGAGCCAAGATAACCTCCTTGGACACCTTCTATTGTGATCGGTGAAAATGGTGGATATACGTAAGGAGAAACATAGCTTGAGAATAATTATTTTACATGGACTCTACATGCATGGACTGGTTATGTTACCGCTAAGCCATCAATTACAAAAACTGGGCTATGACACTAAAATCATCAGCTACAACACCGTGTCAATTAATGAAGAAGCCGTCTTCGAGAACATCGATAAACAGCTAAAAGAAGGGGCAGCCAATGTATTAATTGGGCATAGTTTAGGCGGGCTCTTAATTAAACGCTATCTAGCAGATAGAAAACCTTCACAAGAAAGAGTATCTCATGTAATTACAATGGGCTCTCCCCTACGAGGTGCATCTATCGTATCACGGCTTCAGTTCCTAGGTTTAGATGCTTTTTTAGGCAATTCACCTCAGCATGGGCTAAAGGAACATTGTGACCAGTGGAACTTTACACAAAAGCTCGGTTGCATTGCTGGCACAAATGCTTTCGGAGCTAGAAGCCTTTTCATGCGTAATGACCGAACCCCTTCAGATGGTACTGTAACAGTAGATGAGACAAAGTTGGATGGGATGCAGGATCATCTTGAAGTCCCTCATACCCATACCAGCCTGATTTACAGTAATCAGGTTCCAAAACAAATAGATCATTTCATTAAAACCAATCATTTTAAATAATAGCTTATTTTTTCAGCAAGTAACACAGAAGCACTTTTCAATTCGCTATGTAAGCAGTAATATCCTAGCCCTGACTAGTTTAATCAAAGTCAGAATGTATTCTGCCATAATGGCAAAAATTAAATGTTCTCAGGGCGGGGCGAAATTCCCCACCGGCGGTATACTCACTGGAGTAAGCCCGCGAGCGCTCGATTTATCGAGGTCAGCAGATCTGGTGAAAAGCCAGAGCCGACGGTCATAGTCCGGATGAAAGAGAATAAGAGCACGTCAGTATGCCTAAAGTAATGGCATAGCTGATGAGTTTCTTTATGGTTCACGTTCGTTACTAAGCATTTTTAAGATAAGCGACTTCCTAAAATGCCTACACCAACGATGTTCCCTCAGACCGCCCTGATTCTGGTGATAATTAGGAGTTAACCATGAATCAGTCATCACTTCTTGCCGAATTTGGCGATCCAATTACCCGCGTTGAAAATGCCTTAGTTGCACTAAAAGAAGGAAGAGGAGTATTACTTCTGGATGATGAAGATCGCGAAAATGAAGGCGATATCATCTACTCAGTTGAGCACTTAACTAATCAACAAATGGCGTTAATGATCCGTGAATGTAGTGGTATTGTATGTCTGTGTCTGACAGACCATCAAGCAGACCGGCTTGAGCTTCCTCCAATGGTAACAAACAATAACAGCGCTAATCAAACCGCTTTTACCGTTTCTATTGAAGCAAAACAAGGGGTAACGACTGGTGTTTCTGCTGCTGATCGCGTAACGACAATTAAAACAGCCGCCAATCCGAAGACAAAAGCAAATGATCTTGCACGCCCAGGCCATGTTTTTCCACTCCGTGCACGTCCTGGTGGTGTATTAACACGCCGTGGCCATACAGAGGGAACAATTGACTTGATGCAAATGGCAGGCCTACAGCCTGCTGGGGTTCTTTGTGAAGTTACCAATCCAGATGGTACAATGGCTAAAACAGCCGATATTATAGCATTTGGTCACCTTCATAATATGCCTGTATTAACCATAGAGGATATGGTGACGTACAGGAATCAATATGATTTAAAATTGGCCTAACCAATTTTTTTTGAATCCACATTTAGCTTTGTTTGACTAAAATCCATCGATTGCGATCACGCAAATATTATGGCTTGGTCATAACCAACACTAAACTGAATAGATAGGCGACATTCTGGTCGCCTTTCAATTTTGACCAACTCGAAGCTCCATAAAATACACCTCGCTTTCTTAAATTGCTACGTTCAAAGAAACGGCTTTAGGAGCATCTCCCCTCATTCTCCATTAATAAAAACAAAACAATCATCAAATACGAACAAAAAGCATTCAGTTGAGGCACTTTTTACCGTTCAAAGTTCTAATAAAGCTTGAAATAGCTATGAAACCTGAGTAATAGTTAGATGTATTTTTGAACAAAAAAGGAAAGATTTATGCTGAAAAAAAGATTTTTTAAAACCAAAGATGAAGTTGAAGTAACATTTGAATTGGAAAAAAGACACTGGAGCACAATTCAAATCGCAGGGGATTTCAATGACTGGCAACCAGAACCAATGAAACTCGTGAAGAAAAGCGGCCAATTTAAATTTAAAACTCGCTTACCGAAAGAGAAAAATGTCCAATTTCGCTACATTTTTAATAATGAGCAGTGGGACAACGACCCACAAGCGGATGCATACATCCCAAATGGATATGGTGAAGACAACAGCGTCGTCTGTACTGGGCAACCGTAGAGCATCATTCGAAAAAGTAAAGCCAGAATCTATTCAAGATAATTTCCTCTAAAACTAAAGCTCCTTTTTTAGGGGCTTTATCTGTTTAAATCTTTTATAATACAATAACTTTAAAATTATATTTACATGTTTCATTTTTAAGCGATTAGCCTGCATCATTTTACAATATGGAGTTTTTAGTCATAATAATTGACAATGGCTTACGTTGAATTCACTATGTTGAGCTATGACTTTTCCCACAACTTGGTTAGCTATAATCTGCCTAAAATAGTATTTTTAATATATGGTATACTGTATTACGCGCAGTTACTTTTATTTTGGACTTGAAATAATAATTTTACTAACCCTATTGAATAAAGCTACTTATGATACAAATTAAATTTTTACCAAAAGGACTATCTTATATAGCCTTCACAGCACTGCTTGCTTTATATTACACATTAGTAGTCAACATACCAGTATACAAAGAGCTTGTACAAATACTGTCTGCTATCGATACGGTCAAGATAGGTTTTGTTATTACCATTCCTATCTTTTTCTTTGCAACATTAAACTTCCTCTTTAACTTATTTTCTTGGCCTTGGCTTGCTAAACCTTTTTTCATTTTACTATTAATCACTTCAAGCTTAGTAAGTTATGGTGGCTATAACTACGGCACGCTCTTTGACACTGGTATGATAACCAATATCGTTGAAACTGATTCGAGTGAAGCAAGTTCATACCTTAGTATGTACTCTGTAGTGTGGACGGTTTTGATGGGTATTATCCCTGCTCTACTTGTCTTTAAAGTCAAACTCCAGCCAATCGGTGGCCAATGGTTAAAGTTTGGATTATCCAAAATAATCTCTATGCTGGCATCACTTGCAGTAGTAGCAATAATCGCCTTACTTTATTACCAAGATTACGCCTCCGTCGGACGCAATAATAGCTACCTCAAAAAAGCCATCATTCCTACTCAGTACGTTTATTCAACATATCACTTTATCAAAGATACTTACTTTACAACACCAGAGCCATACCGTGAAATAGGACTTGATGCACAACAGTCACCAGCAGCACTCCAACAAGCAAAAGAAAAGCCCACTTTATTGGTCATCGTTGTGGGTGAAACAGCTCGATCGCAAAATTATCAACTGAATGGTTACCCACGAGAAACCAACCCGTACACAAGTCAATTTGATATCATTTCATTTCAAGATGTTGCATCTTGTGGTACTGCAACCGCTGTTTCCGTTCCATGCATGTTTTCCCAACTTAATAGGAGTGATTTTGAACGAAATATCGCGGATAACCAAGATAATGCTTTAGACATCATGCAACGCGCTGGCATCGATATCTTATGGAAAGAGAACGATGGCGGAGATAAAAATGTCGCTCATAAAGTCAAAAAAACGGAAATTGATCGTAAACGCAAAGATAGCTTGTGCAATGGTAACACTTGCTTCGATATGGCGCTGTTAGAAAACTTCGATAGCGACGTCTCTGCTCTAAAAGGCAATAGGGTGATCGCTCTACACCTTATTGGTAGCCACGGCCCAACTTACTTCCAGCGTTACCCAAAAGACAAGGCATTTTTCCAGCCCGACTGCCCTCGTGCAGACATAGAAAACTGCTCTGATGAGGCGATCGTCAACACTTACGATAATACGATCCGTTATACCGACTTTATACTTTCTCAGACTATTGAGAAACTTCAAGCCTTAGATGAATATTACAACACAGCCATGATTTATGTATCTGATCATGGGGAATCACTAGGTGAAAAGGGCGTATTTCTTCATGGGTTACCTTATGGTTTGGCACCTGACTTTCAAAAACGAGTACCACTCATTACTTGGATGTCAGAGGGATTCCAAGAAGCCAAAAACATCAATAACGAGTGCTTGAAGCAAAAAGCACAAATGACGGATACTCACTCACATGATAACTTTTTCCACTCTTTGCTTGGCTTAATGGATGTAGAAACCACAGCTCGAGACGGGAAAATGGACATATTTAGTTCTTGCAGACAATAATTTAATAATTTCTAGCCACCTTAATTCTTCTTAATACCAAGTCTAAAGGTGGCGAAATATTGATTTATTCTCTCACCCCTTATAATCACCTCCCCAATGATTGATATTATCTTCAATCTTCAATCTTCAATCTTCAATCTTCAATCTTCAATCTTCACCAACTCATCAATCATTCATCCAAGGTTCAACTTCTTGTGGCATACTGTATCCAGTAGCATAAAGATCGATTTGTTTTAAAGCTTACAAGCTAACAAAATGTGCTCGCTAAATTTGATGTTGGGCTAAGTACAATATTAACAATAACTGCATTAACTTAATGTATATTAGCCATAAATTCATATCTTTATGATCAATCATAGAGTTCAACAACTAAAGGTTTTATCATGAAAACTTTCGGTAACATAATTTGGTTTGTTTTTGGTGGTGTGTTTATGGGGCTAATGTGGTGGTTTTTTGGTCTCCTTGCATTTATCAGCATCATTGGCATTCCATGGGGGCGAGCCTGTTTCGTCATCGGTACCTTTTCGTTTTTCCCATTTGGCAAAGAAGCAATATCAAGAGATGAATTAACTAATGAAATGGATATTGGTACAAGCCCATTGGGTACCATCGGTAACGTGATCTGGTTCGTGCTTGCAGGAGTTTGGTTGGCTATCGGTCACATCCTATCTGCTACGGCTTGTTTTGTCACTATTATAGGAATTCCATTTGCACTACAGCATTTGAAATTAGCTTTGATATCATTAGCTCCTATTGGTAAAACCATTGTATCAACGGAAGAAGCTGCTGCTGCTCGTTACAGCATAAAACGTTAATAACTTTAGGTTCACAAGGCATGAAAATGTTATAAAAATACTATTTGATACATTGAAAAAGGTATTTAACCCCCATTTATAAGCCTGTGAACCAAAACAGCCTTATCTTTCAATTTTATCAATTAGGACTTGTTTCGTCCGAGATTCAATAGCTTTTATTGCCATAGTAACTGTCATCGGCACATGAGCATGATAGGGATGTAGAACATAAATCGGGCAAGGCTTGGATCTATCAACGTTAGAAACGGCTTGTAAGCACTGGTTATTTTCCAACATAAATTCGGGTATTATGCCGACTCCTAAGCCCATCTCTAATAAACTCATAACACCAAATACAGTATTCGCCTTGTGGCCTACCTCAAATTTAATTGCAGTATGATCCTCACCGATAGAAGTTCTATGCACGATCGGCTCAACTTGCCAATCATGGGCAATATAAGAAGCTGTCTTCCAATCCTCTTCAAAAGAGGAAGAACAACAAAGTACATCGTAAAATTCTCCAACTTTACGCTGCTTCAAATTCGAATCACCGGATGTTCCAACTCGAATAGCTAAATCCACATTTCGCTCAACAATATCAACGTGCTTATCATCACTGATCAAGTTTAACTTTACATCAGGATAATCAGCAAACACTTCAGTTAAAGCAGGAAGTACTATTGAGTGCATTAATGCATGTGACGCTGTCACATTTATATTGCCTGTTGGCACCCGCTTAAGTTCAGCAGCTTCTAGCCAAGCACTTTCTGCCAACTTCGTCATTTGAGCGCACTGCATATAAAAACGCTCACCTGCCGGTGTTAAAGACTGCTTTCTTGTTGTGCGTTTTAATAAACAAGTGTCCAACTCATATTCCAATTGCTTTAAAGCTGAGCTCAGTACTGATTTTGATAAATCCAGTTTTTCTGACGCTTTAGTAATTGACCCACTCTCTACAATATGAACAAATAGAGACATCAAGCGTAACTTGTTCATCTAAACTATCATCCCCAACTCTTAATATTTTATTCTATGTTTTCAAGATACTTTTGAGTATATACACAAGTAACCTCAAAATCACATTGGAGTTTACTTATCATCTTTTATTAACAAAAGCTTTTAGTGACGTCACTCAACCACCTTGGCCAAAATGATAAATTTACGACCATTATTAACAGAGACTTTGAAGTGAATAAGGTAAAAGCTTTTACTCCTCTTAAAAATCTGTATTTGCCTGAGATGAAACATATTTCTTATTAAATATGCATTTGTTATTTGCCATTATTTGACAGTTTTATTATCATCACAACAAATCAAACAACCCACTATCATAAGAGAAACAATGAAACTTGAATCAGTTGCAAAGGCACTAAAAGAATTGGGCCACCCTACTCGTTTGAATATCTATAAAGAAGTCGTAAAATCAGGAAGCCAAGGTATTGCTGTAGGTGGTGTCCAAAATAAGCTTGGTATTCCAGCCTCTACACTTTCTCACCATATATCAAGCCTCTCCTCTGCTGGCCTAATAAGCCAACGTCGTCAAGGTAGAACTTTATGCTGTATTGCTGACGAGCAATGTTTAGAAACTGTGATCGGATTTTTACGTTCTGAATGCTTAGTTGAAAGTGCACTTTAAAAGATTCAATCATTTTTCTTTGTCTACATTGACAACAAGCGTACTAATTTAAAGTACGCTTATTTTTTATTAAAAACTATCAACTCAACATTGAGCTCTCAATGTAAAATATAACCAATCAAAATACTCAACAACCACTCCATAATTCAGGCATATGCTTTTTTTGCTGCACAATGCATTAATAAAAGATAGCAATCAAAAAAACATTCATAAAAAAATTAAAAAATCAAATTTCAACAAGAAAAATGTCAGTTTTATTACCATTTATGGCATTTTAATGTCATTTTTCTGACCGGACGTTGACTTAAACTTTACATAGATGGAGAATAAACCATCATTTCCTATTAAATTGTCAGGAAAGATTGAGAATATTTCAAGATCGGTGTGTGTTATGAAGAATAAAATGATAAAAACTTTAGTTGCAGTTACTTTAATTACTTCAACATTTTTAAGTTCAGTGGTATTGGCTAACCCTTCTTCTGGAAGAATTCACTTTACAGGTAATATTGTCCATATGCCATGTAATATAAATACTTCCTCTACTTCACAAGTGATCAGCTTACGAACGGCAAATGGCCAAATGCAACGTATCAGTATTCCATTAGCTAACTGTCAAGAAGTAACCTCTAATAAAGAGCGTTTCAGTGTTACACTAAAGAGCTTCTCA
Organism: Vibrio sagamiensis NBRC 104589; assembly: GCF_007990935.1. GTDB lineage: Bacteria > Pseudomonadota > Gammaproteobacteria > Enterobacterales > Vibrionaceae > Vibrio > Vibrio sagamiensis. Next base: position 10,907 of record NZ_BJXJ01000021.1, on the reverse strand, counting down.
GAGACAATTAAACTGTATGATTCTAATCGTAAAGCTATCAAGTTAGGTCAAAGTAATGACGAAAGTTCATTTAATGAGCTACATAAGCAAAGCCTCCAGCTGTTTGCTCAAACGTCATTAACAGACATGAAAAGTGATAACTTGAGCTCATCTACTTTGTTGCTTTCTTATTTTTAATAATTTCACATCCGCCACACACCATTTCCTTACTCGTTTAGCTATTTCATAAGCCGTACTAAACGAGTAAGTTCTGTCTAATTTCGTGTTTTTAATTTTATTCTCTCAAAGCTTTTCACTAAACACGCCACATTGATTACACTTATAGCCCTGTTTATAAAAAAATAAAGGGAAACCTAATAGAATAAAGACTACAAATGCAGGCCGTTTTCCTTGGGTATACGGAGAGAGATCATCACTGCCACATACGGGACAAATATCTCCTTGTTTCTCTTCAATACTAATTTCATCATTTAGACACTGCGAGAAATCAGTATTTAATATTTGCTGAGCTAATTGGACATTTTCTTCATCAACGAATAAACGGACCCCCCCAATGGCATTTGAATAAAGCCATTGCGTGTTAATCGTATGCTCATCAGCAATAACGCACCTTACATTAGCTGATTCTAAACTAGATTTAGCCATTTGAGCTTCATGAGGAAACGAGAACCTTGCGATAACCACCATATATATTTCCCTAATATTTTTTCAATATTAAACAAACCTTAACAAAAATAGCGCATATAACACAAGTTGCCTATCATATAAATGCAACTATCTTTATGTAAATGAGTAAAAACTTTTTATTGCTAGTGTTCTTTGATCTTACCCAGCGAATCTCAAAATTGGCTAAACTATAACCTCAACTTTTCACTCATTCTTGTTTTACCAGTATGAACAATCTTTTCTATTCAGCTCATATTTCGGCTTAACCTTTAATGGTCTTTTTATTTAATAAATCATTTCGAACCATTAAATTAAGATATACTTAAGTACAATGATGTATCAAACACCTTAAGAAGGGACAAAATCAGGAATATCGACTGTCCATTAACAGATTTTTAAGCATTTTTATGCCAACATTGAGTAAATAAGATAAATGTCATTTTCAGCTCAATATTTGATTTGACTCGAATGAGAAAAGAAGAATGTTGGTATTGTACAAAAGTAGCGGTATGCTGGGTAAGCCACATGGGGAGTGGTGCTTCACTTTCGCTTGCAAATCTCAAAGGCTGCCAAGCAGGTAGCCTTTTTCTCGTTCACTTTTAACATCTATAACGCTAACTGTTTACATTTTTATCTTTACCCAGAGATAGTAACCAAATACAAATAGCTGCTACTGCAACAAACCCGGATAAAATTATCATCGGCATCGCTGTATAACCGAGTATATGCCAGATCACTGATTCAAAAGTACTCATTTTCTCTCCTTAGGTTCATTACCAACCTTCAATGTTTTTCATGTCAGGTAGTTTATGTGCAATACCTTTATGACAATCAACACATGTTTTCTCTCCAGATTTTAGTTCCGTTGAGTGTAATTTCGCGCTACGAGGAGCTTGCTCTGAGAAGTCCATATAACTAAACTCATGACAATTTCGACACTCTTGCGAATTATTGTCTTTCATTCGCTTCCATTCCCGCTCTGCTAAATGACCACGGCGTTCAGCAAACTTTTCAGGGGTATCAATCGTCCCCATTAAGTGGGCAATAATTTCTTTGGATGCCTGCACTTTACGAACGATCTTATCTGTCCAATTATGAGGGACATGGCAGTCAGAACATATTGCACGTACTCCAGAACGGTTTGCATAATGAATTGTCTCCTTAATTTCTTTAACAATGGGTGCGTGACATCCAGAACAAAACTCTTCTGTATTAGTTTTTTCCATGACGGTATTAAAAGCCCCCCAGAACAATAACCCTCCAATAAATCCCATGAATAACACTGAGCCTACCGCAACCTTACTCGGTGTTTTTAATCGTAACCAAAATGTTTTTAATAACTTCATATACCACTCCTTACTCTAAGGTTGCCTTCAGTGCATCAACACGTTTGAAGTCATTTTCAACTAATGGCTTAGCATCTGCTTGAGGGATATGGCATTGCTGACAGAAGTAACGGCTGGGTGATACATCTGATAATACTTGTCCTTGTCGTGGTGAAATATAATGCGTTACACTGATTTTGGTCGCTCCCATCGCCTTTGCATTTTTCCAACTATGACAAGCCAAACACCGATTCGCGTTCAGTGATACTTCATAATTACGAATCGTATGTGGGATTAAAGGTGGTTGATAAACATAGTCACTATCAATCAAACCTTGATCTTTAGGATAGTGTTTCATCGGATCTGCAGGGCGTGTTTCTTCTAATTCAGCAGAACCACGCAATGATTTTAGACCTCCAATCCCCCCTGGATTAAAAGCTGCTGTTTTTGCTACCGTATCTGTAAAAACATGAGTTGATAGCGTTGTTTGTTCACTATATACAACCCCTGCTAATAATGTACTCACCGCTAATACGGCCAATAAAATTCTTTTCATAATGTTCTCCGCCAACAAACTAACTCTGAAATAAAGTAAGGCAACCTACGATCGGCTTAAACCTTACTGATTTTCACTGGGCACTTTTTAAAATCAGTTTGTTTTGACAGAGGATCAGTCGCATCAAGAATCAACTTATTAACTAAAATACGTGCATCAAAAAATGGGATAAATATCAATCCTAAAGGTGGGCGGTTGCGACCACGGGTTTCAATCCGGCAACGAACCTCACCACGACGAGAAGCGACACTCACCTCATCACCACGATGTAAACCTCGTTTCTTTGCATCTTCAGGGTGTATGTAACATAAAGCATCCGGAACCGCTTTATATAGTTCAGGAACACGACGTGTCATAGTTCCAGTATGCCAATGTTCTAACACTCGTCCAGTACATAGCCACATATCGTATTCACTATCAGGCACTTCTGGTGGTGCTTCATAAGGTGATGAGATTATCCACGCTTTCCCATCAGGTTTACCGTAGAAATCCCAACCCGAACCTTTTTTCGCATAAGGATCCGAATCTTCTTTATAACGCCACAAAGTTTCTTTACCATCAACAACTGGCCAACGTAAGCCTCTGACTTGATGATAAGTATCATAGGATGCTAAATCATGCCCATGACCACGTCCAAATGATGCATATTCTTCAAATAGGCCTTTTTGAACATAAAAACCTTGTGCTTTTGCATCATCATTTAGCTCTTGTGCTTCACTCAATGGAAATTTATCTACCTGCCCATTGCGGAATAAAATGTCATACATCGTTTTGCCACGGTATTGAGGCATTTTTTTAATCAGATCTTCTTCCCACACCTCTTCAACTTTAAAGCGCTTAGAAAACTCCATGATTTGCCATAAGTCTGATTTAGCGTTTCCAGGGGCTTCTACTTGTTGATACCATGCTTGAGTCCGGCGTTCGGCATTACCATAAGCTCCTTCTTTTTCTACCCACATTGCAGTCGGTAAGATAAGATCGGCAGCTTGAGCTGTAGCGGTTGGATATGGATCTGAACAAACGATAAAATTTTCTGGATTACGATAACCAGGCAAACGCTCTTTATTAATATTTGGACCTGCCTGCATGTTGTTGTTACACATCACCCAATAAGCGTTCAACTTACCATCTTTTAACATTCGATCTTGTAAAACGGCGTGATAGCCCGGTTTGATTGGAATTGTGTTTTCTGGTAGCTTCCAGATCCTTTCTGCAATTTCACGATGTTTAGGGTTAGTCACGACCATATCTGCTGGTAATCGATGTGCAAATGTACCAACTTCACGTGCTGTTCCACATGCTGATGGTTGACCTGTAAGTGAAAATGGGCTGTTACCGGGCGTTGCAATTTTACCGGTCAGTAAATGAAGATTATAAACCAAGCTTTGCATCCACACTCCACGAGTATGTTGGTTCATACCCATAGTCCAAAGTGACATCACTTTAAGTTTTGGATCAGCATAATATTTCGCTAGCTTAATCAACTTATCTGGCATAATTCCAGACATTTCAGCGGTTTTTTCTAGTGTATATTCTGCAACAGACGCTTTATATTCCTCGAACGTCATCGGGAAAATTTCATCAGAGTTAGGGTGTGCAGCCCTCTTTTGTAGTGGATCGTCGTCACGTAAACCATAACCAATATCTGTTTGTGCACGTTTAAAATGGGTATGTTTATTCACAAAATCCCAGTTAACGGCATCATTTTGAATAATGTAGTTAGCGATATAATTAGCGATTGCTAGATCTGTTTGTGGCTCAAAAATCATTCCAGTATCGGCCAATTCAAAAGAACGATGTTGGTAGGTTGAAAGCACATTCACTCTAACATGAGGATGACTTAGACGACGATCAGTAATGCGAGTCCATAGTATTGGGTGCATTTCTGCCATATTTGAGCCCCACAGAACAAATATATCAGCATTTTCTATATCGTCATAACATCCCATTGGTTCATCAATACCAAAAGTACGCATAAAACCACCAACTGCAGAAGCCATACAATGACGCGCATTTGGATCAATATTGTTAGAGCGAAAGCCTGCCTTCATCATTTTTGTTGCAGCATAACCTTCCATAACTGTCCACTGACCAGAACCAAACATACCCACCCCTGTTGGGCCTTGTTTTTTCAATGCAGACTTCCACTTTTCAGCCATCACATCAAAAGCCGTATCCCATGATACAGAAGTAAACTCACCGTCTTTATCATAATGGCCATCTTTCATGCGCAGCATAGGCGTTTGTAGGCGATCTTTGCCATACATAATCTTTGAGAGGAAATAACCTTTGATACAATTAAGGCCTTTGTTTACTGATGCTTGAGGATCTCCTTGCGTCGCCACGACTCGACCATTTTGGGTTCCCACTAAAACGGAACAACCAGTTCCACAAAAGCGACACGGCGCTTTGTCCCATTTAATTTTTGTTTCATCAGAACTCACAATTAAGTTAGTTGCCGAGGCGGGTAAGGTTATTCCTGCAACAGCCGCTGCTGAAGCGGCAGCATTTGCTTTAACAAATGCGCGTCTAGTTAATTTCATGCATTGCCCTCAGGTTGCATCTCAAAGTGTTCAATTTGGTGATATACCAAAAAAGTGGTTAATACATTTTCTAAATTATTGATTTTATCTATAGTGTCGGTCACGTAACCTTGGTTTTCGGTCTCAAGTACTACGATGATTTTCCCTGCCTCACTATCGCACGGTATCTCAGTATTCAACATTGCTAAGATCTGTTGCTTTATCTGTTGTAAATATGCAGGTTTGACGTGAACAATAAGGCTGGAAATATGTACTTCTTGTAACGACATATAGACTCTCTTTTGTTTGACATTAGAGTATGCTGTGTTCAACACGGTGTAAGGTAATAGCTGTTGTTGGGCAGACAGAAATACAAGCACCACAGCCAACACAATCCGATATTGATATTGACGGTACTGCAACTTTTCCAACCTGAAGGTGAAATTGAATCGCCTGTGACTCACACATATCACTACAGCTTCGGCACTCAATATTTTTTGTTGCTATACAAGCATCATTTACAGTTGCCGTTATTGCCCATGGCAGTTCTGTTTGTGCCAAAAAGAGTGGTTTAGGGCAGACATCTGCACACTGATAACAAAATGTGCACTCCTTTTCTCCTCGGCTAAAATCCACCTGCGGAAACCCACCATTGCCTTTAGTGAGGATGCTTGCTTCACAAATGTTGATACAACGTTCACAGCGAGAACATATATCTGTAAATTCAGCTTCATTCTTCAACCAAGGTAAACGCGGCAAGCTTGCTTGATTTCTGTGAGTAAATAATTGTCGTCGAGTACGTTCAAACATTCTTACTCTCACTTTCAGTTAAAAACATCGCATCAGTGATACGTTGTGCCATCACTTCAAAACCACCCACACCCTGTTCATATTTATTAAATAAATTCTAAATGATGAAATAATTGCTTAAATACCACCAAAGAGGTAATTGATATAATAGTTTGTTCCAGATCAAGAAATCTGACTCGTAGAGCTCGCATTATTAACTCATAGAGTAAGCCAATGAAGTAAGATTATTAGATTTTGAAAATATACCTTATCAGGAAGGGCGCACGTGGGTAGTTCTAAGACCAATTCAATAACAGTCACCATCGCACGCTCAATGGTCTTGATATTATTTATAACAATAGCAACCACTATACTTTCATTAATGACGTTAATTTCCAGTCTTAATGACGCAGAGGCAATCAACACTGCTGGTTCTATGCGTATGCAAAGTTATAGACTTGCCTTTGACGTGGAAACACATTCTCCATTACTTACTAAACACATTAACCACTTTGAGGATTCACTTTATTCGTCATCAATGAAAAAACTGAAACACTGGTCAGTACCTGAGGAAATTCAAGCACAATACACCGTCATAAAACAACGTTGGGAAGAGCTACGCCCAATATTCAAACAAAATGATAAAAAGGTTTTCATTCAGTATGTTGCCCCATTTGTTAATCGAATTGATATTTTCGTAGCAAAGCTGCAAGCCTCATCGGAATACAAACTACACCAATTGGTCTTCATTGGCGCAATAGGCTTAAGCACTATATTATGCATTGTTTTTTATACTATTCACTACACACGCCTACAAATCGTTGCTCCACTTAACGACTTAGTTGATGCCTGTAAACAAGTAAAAAAAAGAAACTTTCAGTTTCAAGTATGCAATAAGAGCACAAATGAATTAGGCATCTTGGCGACAACATTTAACAAAATGTCCTGTGAACTTGAGCAGCTATATGATGACTTAGAAAAAAATGTAGCTGAAAAGACACGCCGATTACGTCATACCAATGATTCATTGCAGGTACTTTATCATTGCTCTCAACAGCTTTCAGTTAGTCGACTTACTACAGAGCAGTTTACTCATGTACTTGAAACTATGCTTGAAATTGATGGTTTAACATCCGCTAAACTGATAATAGAAGAAAAGCAGGGTGGAAAAACGGAGATTAATGTAGGGCAAGTTCATGACAGCACTTGGCATTGGAATGATCTCTATGTTGATGATAGGTTAATGGGGCAACTTTGGTGGCAATATAGCTTACCTTGTCCTGATCAAGCATTAATTGAAAATATCTCACATATTATTGCTCGTGGGATCTATTACAACCAAGCTCAAAAGCAGTCTGAACATTTATTGTTAATGGAAGAACGTGCCACTATTGCTCGAGAGCTGCATGACTCATTGGCACAGTCACTCTCCTACTTGAAGATCCAACTAGCTTTACTTAAAAGAGAGTTACATCAAAGTCATCACTCAGAAAACATACACCCCACAGTAAAAGAAATCGACCGAGGGCTAGGCTGTGCTTACACACAACTGCGTGAATTACTGAACACTTTCCGTTTAACCATTAAAGATGCTAACTTTGGTGAGGCATTAAACCAAATGTTAGTTCCTTTAGAAAAACAAACCAATGCAACTTTAGTTATTAATAACCAACTCTCTTCAATAACTCTGAATGCTCATCAACAAGTCCACTTACTACAGATTATTCGCGAAGCAGTACTTAATGCCATTAAACACGCTGAAGCCGATAAAATTATTATTGCCTGCTATCAAAAAGGTGAAACCATCCAAGTGGCCATAACTGACGATGGAAAAGGTTTTGATACGGTGGAAAATAAGTGTGAACACTATGGTTTAAGCATCATGCAAGAACGATCATCTCGACTAAATGGCCATTTAGAAATTCAATCAGAAAGTAATCAGGGCAGTTCTATTAACCTGAGCTTTTTATTACAAGAAGGATAGTGGTATGGCACATTACAAAGTTATGATCGTTGATGATCATCCTTTAATTCGTCGTGGGATCTGTCAGCTAATGAGTATGGAATCAGATTTTCACTTAGTTGGTGAAGCCAGTAATGGTAACGATGCCATTGCCGTTGCACATAAAACCTTACCAGACCTGATCTTGCTCGATTTAAATATGAAAGGTATGTCTGGTTTAGACACATTAAAAGCTATGCGTCATGAAGGTATTTTAGCTTGCATTGTCGTGCTAACCGTCTCTGACAATCATAGTGATATCAATACGATGCTCAGAGCTGGTGCCGATGGTTATCTACTCAAGGATACGGAACCAGATGAATTAATTAAATTATTAAAATCAGCGCTACACGGTAATAAAGCTTACAGTGCTATAGTGAAAAGTTGTTTGGGCAAACAAGGCGGTATCGTTGAAATTCTTGACAAATTAACCGATCGTGAGATGCAGATCCTACGCGAAGTTGCAAAAGGCCAACGTAACCGCCAAATCGCCGAACAACTCTTTATTTCAGAATCGACGGTAAAAGTACATATGAAAAGCTTGCTGAGAAAGCTTCAAGTAAAGTCAAGAACCGCCGCTACCATCACCTATTTGGATGCTCAAAACCAGTAAAACTTGAACATAAATAGATAGTATCAAATGGCTTACTCGTACCCTAATCGATCAGCATAAAAATCAGCGATGAATCAATCAAAAACAACTTCTCTAAATATTAAGATTTTAATTGATAAAATAAGGCAGTTGTTCTTTTTTGAGGTTACTCTGCTTTGAAAAGCCAGTATGAACCATTACTTGACTTACATTCCATCTAGTTAGATCTTGAGAAAATATTGAAGTACCAAACATATGGCTCATATTCGTCACATTTGACGTATCCCAGTAACCAATGTCTTGGTTAAAACGACTAGCAAAGAAAAACATCATCCCCATACTTGTTGCTCTTGAAGTATCCCAAAAACGAATATCCTGATTAAAATTTTGTGCCCCCATAAACATTGCATCAAAATTTTTTACATTTGATGTATCCCAATTACCTATATTTTGATTGAATTTATGTGCGGCTAAAAACATCGCTTCAAAACTCTGTACCATCGATGTATTCCAATAGCCTATTTTTTGGTTAAAGAACGCCTGGCTAAACATATAACTCATATTGGTCACTTTTGAAGTATTCCAATGGCCGATATCTTTATTAAACCTAGCGCCCTTAAACATACCACTCATATTGGACACTTTTGACGTATCCCAGTCACCGATATCTTGGTTGAAGTTAGTTTGCTTAAACATGTCACTCATATCTGTGACATTAGATGTATCCCAATCACCAATATCAACATTAAAAGAATACCTGCTTTCAAACAAACTGCTCATATTTGTAACTTGAGTAGTACAGAGATTAATCTTTTCTTCTTCTAAAGCTCCTAATATTTTCTGGTCTCTGATAGTAACGTTGTCAACAACCAAATATACTTTACCGTTTTCTATCATAATAGAGTTAGGAAGTTTGTCTGGGCACTTGATTGATGCAAAAGCACCATAACTAACAAACATGATTACACCACCGATAAGCAATGAAAGAGTAGTTTTCATTTATTTCCCTACGTTTATGAAGACATTATTTATGTACATATAAAACGTAACCATACCCACAAACGCACTCAGTATCACTTGAGCTAGAAGATCATTAGTGATTAATATTTAAGGCTGTGAATTCAATCAAAATTTACAGCAATATCCGTCAGCAAAAATGACATTAAAAAAACTTAAAAGTAAGAGGCTTGTGATAAAAACAATTAAATAAGACAATTTACCCCCATAAATAACGCTGTTTCACAATGATTACCGCCACTTTTCATTAGACTTTTTGCGCTCTAGATTGAAGTCATCGGTACTCTTTTCTCTGTATCACTTATAAACAAAAAAGCCAGTGTCAAATCCATCAACACTAGCCTTTATTTGCTAGCTCGATGAGAGAGTCAATCTATAGAAAATGGCAGTTGCGCTTCGCTCAAAGCACTGTCCTCAGCAAATTCATAATGATCAATTACATTTCTCACATTCCAATTAGTTAGAGCATGATTAAATACCTCAGCCCCATAAGAGGTCAGTCCCATACTATAAGCATTCGATATATCCCAATCGCTGATATCAGCATTAAACGATCCACGTTCACCACATATCCTGCTCATATCCGTCACTTGTGGCGTACACAAGCGAATATAACCTTACTCTAAATTGTCTAACAAAGTCTTATTTTTAATTACACAATCAACATCAATAAACTATTCACCGTGTTATTTAATGAACAGGCTAAATTTACACTTTAAAGATAAAATAGAGCCAAAATATAATTTCCTGAAATAAAGTGTTTTTTATATATTATCCTTCTTTCAATTTACTAATCAGCCTGTGCTTTAACTCAACAAATTATTTCATTAGCACTATGAATTCTTAGTTAGTCCATAAAATCGCTCAAAGTCAGTGTAGACTTGCAATCACTCCTTCAATTAACTTCCAACCCGGAGCTGGCATTTATTATTTATACTATTGCTAATTATGCATAAAAGGAGGTACGAAGATAGATACCTCAGAAACATCTTCATTTCTTCAACAAGCTTAGTTGAACAGACATAACAAAAAACAAATAAAAGAACAAATAATACTCGTAGTGATTTTGAAAATGTTTTAATTAAATAGAAAAAGATAAAACTGTAGGAAAATATGACTAAACTACTTGAGCTTTTAATTTTAATGGTTATTTTTTTATTTTCATTTGTGTGCAATGCTGATACAAACTTATACTTACTTAATCATTCAGATAATGTTCTAACTGTTAATATTGATGGAAATGAAAAACTTATCCAACAAGTTGGTGAGAATGAAGTTCAACCATATAAGTACACCCAAATTGCAAGTTTAACAAGATACGCAGGAATTGAGTCGGGTAAAGATTATTATTTTTTTGTTTTTTTGGGTTATGATCAACTTACCCTCGCTATTCGATTACATGGCAGTGCCTGGGGAACAAGTATGTCTTATACTTTGG